>CAZALG010000023.1:0-14040 GCA_964485935.1 uncultured bacterium
GGTTTTTAAAAGCCTTCTCCCGTTGTTTGCAGTTATGATAATCGCATTGCTTTTGATAACTTATATACCGGGTATTTCACTTGCTTTACCCCGTTTTTTCGGATTTTAATTTTAAGAATAATTGTTTTTTGAATAGAACTTTAGTTTATAGTACGGTTAGCCCTTCTTTAATAGCTATTTTGGTCAATTCGGCTACACTGTCTACCCTTAGTTTCCTTTTTATATGTCTTCTGTGAGTTTCCACAGTCTTTACCGATATGAATAAATATCCCGCAATTTCTTTAGTGTTTTTACCTTCGGCGATCAGCTGTAGAATTTCTCTTTCCCTTGGCGTTAATTTTGAATAAATTGTAGGCTTGTCCTGTGTATTCTTCTTAACGTATTCTTCTATTAAAATATCTGATATGCCGGGGCTTAGATACTTTTTTTTAGACATAACTGTATTTATGGCACGAACCAATTCTTCGAAAGCGCATTCTTTAAGCAAATATCCCGAAGCTCCTGCGTCTATCATACCCAGAACGTATCTTCTGTCGGAATGAAGCGAAAGTGCTATTATCTCAATCTCTGGGTTTTTTGACTTAATTTTTCGGGTGGCTTCGATTCCATTTAGGTTAGGCATGGTAACATCCATTAATATAAGATCGGGCATAAGTTCGTCTACTAAACGCAAAGCTTCTCTCCCGTCCGTTGCTTCTCCTACTACTTCCATATCCGGCTGTTTGGCAATTAATGTAGATAAGCCTTCTCGTAAAATTTTGTGTTCATCGACTACTACTATCTTTGTACTCATTCAACACTCCTTTAAATATTTGTAGGCGCCTTTAATATTATTTTGGTACCTCTTTTTTTATGTGATTCTATTTCAAAAGATCCGCCGACTACATCGATACGGCTTCGGATGTTTAAGAGCCCAAACCCTACATCTTTTTCGCAATATGAGTCTAATAAGGATGTATTAAAACCTATCCCGTTATCTTCAATCTCTATTTGTATATTATCTTTGTTCTTTTTTATTGAAATCTTTACTTTTTTAGCCTTTGCATGTTTTCTTATGTTGGTCAGCAATTCTCGCACGGCTTGAAATAGTAAAATGCTAAGGTCGTCAGTCAGCGGTTTTTCTTTTCCGTCATCGCTAAATTTATATTCAATATTATTTTTCTTTAAAATGTTTTCAGCCAACCAGTCGACTGCCGGTACAAAACCGAGCTCATAAAGAATGGTAGGGCTTATCTGTGCCATCAGAGAACGGGCAGAAGTAATGGCGTCCTGAACAAGATTGTAAATTTCTTCCAGAGATTTTTGGACGGCTGGAGAAGAATTTTTCTCTTTTGCTTCACCTATCTTGAGTTTTAAAAAAGCTAAAATTTGTCCGATGTCGGCATGGAGATCTGTTGCAATTCTTTTCCTTTCATGCTCTTCCGCGAGAGTTAGTTTATGGGATAGATTTTTCATTTTTCTCTTGTAGTTTTGTATGTTTTTCTTCTCCATGTTTTTTCTTTCGGTTATGTCTCTTATGGATATGACGCTTTTAAGTTCTTTCTCGTTGTAATTCGGTATAGGATAACATTGAATGCTGAAGTATCTTATCGTGCCGTTTTTTGAGACTTTTGTTTTTTCGATTACAGGTGAGTTCTCATTTTTCTCAAATGGTTTTTTAAGAGGACAATTCTTACACGATTCTTCCCAGGGAAGAAAAATCTTATGGCATTTTTTGTTTATGACTTTTTCTCTTTTTAAACCAAATGATTTACAAAGGAAATCATTCGCTTCAAGTATAACGTGATTTTCATCAATAATTGCGAGCCCTTCACTGACTGCGCTTACAATTGTTTTTAATTTATTCGCACTTTCTTCGAGTTTTTTCTCTGCCAACACTTTGTCTGTGATATCTCTGGATATACCAAGTGTGCCTATTACGTTTTCTTCCTCATCGTAACGCGGAATTTTAGTTGTAGAAACCCAATCCATTCTACCGTCTGCATGGGTTTCCTTTTCTATTTTCCCTTCTATTGGTTTACCTGTTTTCATTACGTTTTGTTCATCCTGGTAAGCCGGTTTTGCGTGTTCTTCGGTAAAGTAATCGAAATCTGTTTTCCCTATCATCTCCTCGGCATTTTTGGCTCCCAGCCACTGCACTAGTGATTCGCTTACAGTTATAAATCGGCTTTTCTCATCCTTAAAATAAATACGGTCAGGGATATTATCTAAAAGAGAAGTAAGCAGCTGACTTTTTAATAAAACTTCTTCCCCGAGTTTTTCAAGTTTAAGCTGTAACTTTTCTTCCAGTTCTTTTTTCTTAGTAACATCCCTGGAAATACCTAAAACACCTATAATATTTCCATTTTCGTCGTATCGAGGGACTTTGGTCGAAGAAACCCAGGTTATTCTTCCGTCTGGGTGAGTTTCTTTTTCTACTTTTACTTCGATTGGTTTACCAGTATTTATTATTTGCTGCTCGTCACGATAGGCTAATTCGGCATGTTCTTTTGTAAAATAATCAAAATCCGTTTTACCTATTATCTCTTCTACACTCTTAACTCCCCACTGCTTTGCTACTGATTTACTTGCCTGGACAAAACGGCTTTGTCTATCTTTGAAGTAAATATGTTCGGGGATGTTGTCGAGTAGAGAGGTAAGAAGATTGCTGTTAAAAGCAGCCGTCTTTTGGGCTTCTTTTAATTCTGTTATATCATGGGCAAACAACACTATTCTATTGTTGCTATTGTCGGTATCTTTAACAAGTAAAACAGAACAAGTAACATCGGCGCCCTTCTTATCCTTGAAGACGAGATCGAATTCTCTTTTTTTATAATCTTTTTTTATAAAAACATTGAATTTGTTGTCGAATAAATTCTTCGAATCTTCTTTTAATAGTTCTTTAAAGGTTGTACCTTTAATTTCGTTTTTGTTACTTTTTAGTAATCTTACAGAGGCTAAATTTAAATCTTCAACTAATCCTCTTTTATTGATAAGAAAAATTGGGTATGGACAGTTATCAAATATTAAGAGAAATGATTTCTTATATTTTGAGGACAAATATTTTAAATCATTCTCCGCAATATCGGATTTTTGTTTTAACTCCAACAGAAATTCATCTTTAGTCATCTATTTAATAAATTTTAATGTAGTATGAGAAATTTGCAACCCTATTTTTTAATTTTGTCATTGATTTTAAAAATTGATTCGTTGGCAGTTGATTGTTTATTGGTGTCTTGGGGGCAGTGAGCTAATAAATCAAATATTAAAATTTAAATAGTAAAATGACAAATGAAAGTACAAAAACTCAAAATTATTGGGCGTAGATCGAAGTGTTTTTTTTGTCTTTTTTGCTAAATTTTTAATTTTGATCTATATTTTTGCATTTTTATGTTTGATGTTTGGATTTGGTTCTCCCACTTGCATGAATTGTAATTGTCGTTATATATATAATCTGAAAGCGTCTGTTATTGTTATTCAAATAAAATGATAGGTTAACTTAGAAAAGGAGTTATTATGAGTTTTTTATTAGGACTCGATCTTGGTACAAGTGGAATCAAAGCGCTTATTATGGATGAAAAGGCAGAAAGAATTACAACTTCTACAGTTGAATATCCCCTTCAAACTCCCAAAGTCAACTGGGCTGAACAAGAGCCAAATGATTGGTGGAATGGAACTGTCGAAGCTGTTAAGCAGGTTCTTGATAAGTCTTCAGTAGATCCGAAAGATATAAAAGGAATTGGTCTATCTGGACAAATGCATGGTCTGGTGGCGCTCGATAAAGAATACAACGTACTGCGTCCTGCAATACTCTGGTGCGATCAGAGAACCGGCAAACAATGTCAATATATTACCGAAAAGATAGGAGCCGAAAGATTGATTAACCTTGTGTCAAATCCTGCCCTTACAGGTTTTACGGCGGGTAAATTGATATGGGTAAGGGAAAACGAACCCGATATTTATGATAAAATTTATAAGATACTATTGCCAAAGGATTATATCCGTTTTTGTCTTACGGGGGAGTTCGCTACTGAGGTATCTGATGCTTCCGGTACTCTTTTCCTGGATGTTAAGAACAGAAAATGGTCAGATGAGTTGTTGGACGAATTGGATATAGATAAAGATATATTACCCGAATGTTTCGAGTCTTCCATTGTTAGCGGAAAAGTAAATGCCAAGGCGAGCAAAGAAACGGGACTTATGGAAGGAACGCCTGTTGTTGGCGGCGGTGGAGATCAGGCTGCTCAAGCAGTAGGTACAGGGATAATAAAAGAAGGAATTATATCCTCGACTGTAGGTACTTCAGGTGTTGTTTTTGCTGCAAGTGACGAGCACCATCTGGATCCCGGACATACATTACATACTTTCTGTCATGCGGTTAAAGGTAAATGGCATTTAATGGGAGTTATGTTATCTGCCGGTGGTTCGCTTCGTTGGCTCCGGGATACACTCTTTAACGATTTGAAAGCGGAAGCAGCTAAAAAGGGTGTAGACCCCTATATTTTAATGGAAGAGAAAGCAGGTGAAGTTCCTGTTGGTAGCGAAGGTCTTATCTTTTTACCTTATCTTACGGGAGAAAGAGCGCCATATGCTGATCCAAACGCAAGAGGCGTATTTTTTGGTCTGAGTCTCAGGCATAATGATGGACATCTCGTACGTTCCGTCCTGGAAGGGGTTGCTTTTGGTCTTCGTGATTCACTCGAAGTAATCAGGGGACAAAATATAAAAATTGAAGAAATCAGGGGATCAGGCGGAGGTGCGAAATCGCCTTTCTGGCTCCAAATTCAGTCTGACATAAACAATGCTCCAATGACAACTATAAATGTTACCGATGGAGGAGCATTGGGGGTTGCTTTATTGGCGGGAGAAGGTACTGGAGTGTATTCCAGCCTTGAAGACGCTTGTGACACTATAATAAAGGTTAAAAGTTCTACAGAGCCAAACAAAGAGAATGTTTTGAAATACAACGATTATTATGCTGTTTATCGTTCACTATATCCAGCTCTTAAAGATAGGTTCTTGGAACTAAGTAAAATAGTAGAGGAACATACTTGAATTTGAGGAAGATATTTAAATTCAGGGAAGCGGGTATATTATTTGCGCTTTTTTTAATATGGCTGATTACAGCTATAGTAAACCCCCGTTTTCTTTCTTCGTATAATCTTCAACTCCTCTCGAGACAGATAGCGGTTTTCGGACTTATTGCAATTGGTGAGACCTTTGTGATTCTCACCGAAGGAATCGATCTTTCTCCTGGTTCTGTAATTGTTCTAACTTCAGTGCTTGTAGCTTCTTTTATGTCAAGTGGAATGGGAATTTTCGCCGCAATTGTTTTGACTCTTTTGATAGCGGTAATAATTGGAATTTGGCACGGTATACTTATTACCAAGCTTAAAGTACCTCCTTTTATTATAACTTTAGGTACTTTTGCCATGGGAAGGGGCCTTGCTACCGTAATAACCAAAGGACAACCGGTTTTAAACCTTCCCGATTCTTTTTCTTTTATATGGCAGGGAATGTTATTTAAATCTATACCTTTCCCGGTTATAATTCTAATAGTCATCTCCGGTTTTTCCATTTTTTTACTCGGCAGGACAATATACGGACGGCATATTTATGCTGTGGGAGGAAATATTGAAGCTGCCAGACTTTCAGGTATAAATGTTGACAACATAAGAATTCTGGCTTATGTTCTATCCGCGGTTATGGCTGGAATTGTAGGAATAATGATTACATCGAGACTGGGGCAGGGTAATCCCAATGTGGGAGTTACTTATGAGATGTATGCCATCGCGGCTTCTGTTATAGGGGGAACCAGTTTGTTCGGTGGAGT
The DNA here is from genome assembly GCA_964485935.1 of uncultured bacterium. Lineage (GTDB taxonomy): Bacteria > Hydrothermota > UBA3072 > UBA3072 > UBA3072 > JAFGHJ01. The sequence goes on from CAZALG010000023.1 coordinate 5,813, forward strand.
TGGAACTATCGTTGGCGCTTTAATAGGTGCGGGTATTTTGACAGCCGTATGGAACTCTCTGATCTTGTTACAGGTATCTTCATACTGGCATCAAGTTGTTCTGGGCATGATAATAGTTGTAGCTGTGACTGTTGACGTTTTACGTGAGAAAACAAAAGGCAAAGGAGGTTAAGGTGAAAAGGTCTTTAATGATTTCGCTTTTTATTGTAATTGTTGGCATAATTGGTTTATCTATTGGATGTGTAAAGGAAGGGACCCAATATGGTGTATTGGGTAAATGCGTCGGACCTTACTGGGAAGTTGTTAAAAAAGGTGCGGAAGATGCGGGAAAAGAATTGGGCATAAAAGTTACTGTCTTTATGCCTCAGAAAGAAGATATTCCCCAGCAGATAGAAACAGTTGAAACATGGATATCTATGGGATTTAAAGGCATGGCTGTTGCTCCTTCTGATCCTGAAGCGCTTGTTGCACCCGTAGATTTAGCTATGGAAAAGGGTATACCCGCTATTACAATAGATACCGATTCACCCAATTCGAATAGAATTTGCTATATCGGTACCGATAATTACACAGCAGGAAAGGTTGCGGGAGAGAAAATGGCAGAGATACTTGGTGGAAAAGGAAAAGTTGCAATAGCAACCGGGTCCCTTACTGCAATGAATTCTCTTGAGCGAATGAGAGGGTTCGAAGATGCAATCAAAGAGTATCCCCAAATCGAAATTATAAAGCCCATTTTATGTGATAATGAAGAGACATCCAGGGCTGTAGAGCTTGCAGAAACCGCACTGCTTAACAATCCGGATCTGGACGCTTTTTTTTGTGTTTATGCATTCAATGGACCTGCCGCAGCAACTGCTGTAAAGGCTGCAAGTAAGAAGGGCGAGATACATATCGTTTCTTTCGATGTGACGGACGATCATTTGTATTCGATAAATGAAGGATTGATTGACGCTACGATTGCTCAAAAACAGTATTTGATGGGATATGAGGGAGTGAAAATATTACACAGTATAAATAAAAAGGGAATGGAAGCAACTCTTGATTCTCTTCCCAAAAATGAAGAAGGTGGTTATATAATAGATACAGGTGTTGACGTTGTAACCAAGGAAAACCTTGAAGAGTATCTTAAACAAATGGATAAATGGGGTGTCGAACATACCTTTAAGCTGTGAATAAAGAAGTCCTTCTGCGTATGGAGAAAATCACCAAAGCTTTTCCCGGTGTAAAAGCTTTGGATGAAGTTGATCTCGAAGTATATAAAGGTGAGGTGCTTGCCCTTGTGGGGGAAAACGGAGCGGGGAAAACAACTTTAATGGAAATTTTAAATCCTCATCCCGCGCCCACAGGATTTTACAAGCAGGATAGTGGAAAGATATATTTTGAGGGTAAAGAAATAAAACTTCGTAGCCCTCTGGAAGCTCAAAAATTAGGTATAAGTTTTATCCATCAACACTTTAATCTTACCCCCAATCTTTCGGTTTGTGACAATATACTACTGGGCAGGCAGCCCAAAAAGGGCGGTATTTTAGGGATAGTCGATAGAGATAAAATGGAGAGGACTGCTTCGGTATATTTAGATAAACTCGGCACGAGATTTTCGGTTCATGCTCTTACCGGAGAGTTGGGTGTGGCTCAAAAACAAATGGTTGAAATTGCCAAAGCTCTATCGGTCGATGCTAAACTTTTGATAATGGATGAACCTACAGCTCCTCTTACGGATAATGAAGTAGATAAACTGTTTACGATTATTAACAAACTTAAAAAAGAAGGTATTACCTTTATTTTTGTAACGCACAAATTAAATGAAGTTTTTAAAATGTGCGATCGTATCGTAGTTTTGAGGGATGGGAAAAATGCAGGGAGTTTAGACACAAAAGACGCGACCGAGGAAAAAATAACTCAAATGATGGTAGGACGAGATTTGAAAATGTTTCCAGAGAGAGAAACAAATATTGGGAAAAAGATTTTTGAAGTTAAAAATCTGACAAAAAAGGGTTTAATAGAAAACGTTAGTTTTGAATTAAAGAAAGGAGAAATACTTGGTTTATATGGTCTTATGGGAGCAGGAAGAACAGAAACCATGAGAGCTATATTTGGTGTCGATAAATTAGATAAAGGAGAAATATATATAGAAGAAGAAAAAGTATCAATAAAATCTCCGGCTGATGCTATAAATAGGGGACTTGGATTTGTGCCTGAGGATAGGCAATCTCAGGGTCTTGTTCCTCTTATGAGTATAAAAGAAAATATAACACTTCCTGTTCTTGAGAGAATTGCGAGAGGTAAGGTTATCAAGAAAAAAGAAGAGAGGAAAATAGTAGACAAATATATGGATGAGTTAAAAATAAGCCCCGGTGATCCTATTTCTCCGGTTAAGGGATTATCCGGAGGAAACCAGCAGAAGGTTGTAATTGCAAAATGGCTCGCTTCAAGTCCGAAAATCCTTATATTAGATGAGCCAACCAGAGGTATAGATGTAGGGTCAAAAGCTGAAATTCACTTCCGAATTTCCTTACTTGCTTTACATGGCTTAGGCATTATTATTATATCATCAGAGCTGCCGGAAATAATTAAAATGAGTGATAGGATTCTTGTAATGGCAGGGGGTAGAATAACTGGAGAATTCTTACGTAAAGATGCGACGGAAGAAAAAATAATTGGCTGTGCGGTTATGGAAAATTAGGATTTTAAACTTTTAAGGAGAGTGGAATATGGCAAAAAAATACCTAAGCAACATAAAAAAGATTAAATTTGAAGGCAAGAAATCAAAAAATCCGTTTGCCTTTAAGTTCTATGACCCAGATGAGAAAATTAACGGAAAGAAGATGAAAGATCATCTTAGGTTTGCGGTAGCTTACTGGCACTCATTTAGAGGTGAAGGAGGAGATCCTTTCGGTAGTGCAACAATCGATAGACCCTGGGAAAAATTTTCGGATGAAATCGATAAGGCCAAAGAAAGAATGGATGCGGCTTTTGAACTCTTTGATATTCTGGGAATGCCTTATTTTTGTTTTCACGATAGGGATATTGCACCGGAAGGAGACACTCTTGCTCTGACCAATAAAAATCTCGACATTATAGTTAAACACATAAAAGAACATATGAAAACGAGTAAAACAAAGCTGCTCTGGGATACAGCTAATCTTTTCTCCAATCCCAGATTTATGCATGGTGCAGCTACTTCTCCGGATGCAGACGTTTTTGCCTATGCTGCTGCCCAGGTGAAGAAAGCTCTGGAAGTAGGAAAAGAACTTGGTGCCGAAAATTATGTGTTCTGGGGTGGAAGAGAAGGATATGAAACCCTTCTTAATACCGATATGAAACTGGAGCTTGATAGTCTGGCTCGTTTCCTTCATATGGCTTGTGATTATGCTAAAAAGATCAAATTTAACGCGCAGTTTCTTATAGAGCCGAAACCGCATGAGCCGACAAAACATCAGTATGATTTCGATTCCGCTACAGTAATTGGATTCTTGAAAAGCTATGATTTGATGGACAAATTCAAACTGAATATCGAAGCCAATCATGCAACTTTAGCAAGACACACCTTCCATCATGATTTAAGAGTAGCAAGAATTAATGGTGTTCTCGGAAGTATCGATGCCAACCAGGGAGACCTTCTTTTGGGATGGGATACTGACCAGTTCCCAAGTAATATATACTGGACAACTCTTGCTATGTATGAAGTTATTAAAAACGGAGGTCTTGGTAGGGGCGGTTTGAATTTCGATGCGAAGGTCAGAAGAGGTTCGTTTGAAATAGATGACCTCGTATATGCCCACATTTCAGGAATGGATTCCTTTGCCAAGGCTTACAAAGTTGCGAATAGTCTTATTAAAGGCGGAGAAATCGATAAGTTTGTAAAAGAAAGATATGCAAGCTATTCCAAAGGTATCGGAAAATCGATCGTTTCAGGAAAAGAAGGCTTTGCATCACTTGAAAAATATGCACTTTCAAAAGGCGAACCAAAAAAGAAATCAGGAAGACAGGAACTTCTCGAGACAATTTTCAACAGGTATCTTTTTGAATAATTTAAAGAGATTTTAAATCCATCCTTTCTGGGTAAAAAAGCTTCACTAGTTTAGTGGGGCTTTTTTTATTTGTGAAAACTTTCTGGCGGACCGAGATAAGAGGATGGTATTTCGCGGGTTTCTACGACTATTTTTTGCAACGCCAGTCCCGGGTCGACCATCCAGAATTTAAGTGTATGTTCGCCCGGATTGGCAATTGAATGATTGGAAGTCATAATTTTTATATTCTCCATTACAGCCTGATTCCATTCGTGCGGATACTTCCAGTCCGGTATCGTGTCATTTTTATGAACATTTATTATTTCTGCCGTTTCATCATCGAAAGAAATCCCATAATGAAGTCCTTCGGTATTATGGAAATTTTGTGTAGGGGAGAAGTATGCTTTTACTTTTACTTCTCCGCTGTTAAAAAGATACATTTTATATTCTAAATGTGGACTGTCACCACTTGGTATCTGCTTTTTTGTAGTAACTGGAGCGGGTGTTATTCCCGAGAGCGTTCGACCTAATTCAGGAATGATTAACCAGCGAATATTGCCTTTTTCTACTGCTTTAGTGTAGTGTTCGGCTTCCATAGAAACGTAGCCGTTACTCTCGATGAAACCCTGTATTCCATCTCGCTTTGGAAGTTCGGGATTGTTAATGGGGGCTTTAACCGTGACTGTGATATTATTAGAGCTGGTTATTTCAATTGGTGTGCAATAAGTGCCTTTAGGCGCCTTTTCCCAGTTTATTTCTAACCAGATGCGTTTTTCTTTATCGATTTTACCTTTCTTTTCGGATATTATTATCCAGGGTTTTTCGCAATCTATTTTATAATCGAAAGCAATAGCTCCGCGATTAAAAATTTCTATATAATATTTCTGGCGGTTGAAGCAATCAAATTCCGGTAATATAGCATTTCCTTCTTCCTCTGGCCACCAGTTAGCTGAACCCTCGATTGCAACGCCCATTTCTGCGGTGTTTGGTATCTTTATTTCTTTTACCGGCGGCATTATATTTTGCGGAGGATTATCCCAGCCGGTATAACCAATATGTGATTGGGACATTATGTGGTTCCATTTTCCGTTAGCCATTTTTGTGTGATAATATTCTGTTAATTCGGCGTCTAGTGCAAAGAGTTCCTTTACTTTCTCTGCCAGCATATTTGTTGCTGCTCGTCCCTGTTTTGCGTACAAATAGTTTTTTCCTACCGTAACATGCATTTCGTTTAGGTTCGCGCATGCTTTTACGGGGAATAATACTAACTGATAATAAGCATCTTTATACTCTGAAGGTAATTTTTGATAAATGTTTTCGGACTTATTTGCTATTTTATTGTAGTCGGCTACGACTCTTTCAGCTTCTTTATAATTGGTAAGGCTGTAGGTGAGAGAATCGAGAGATTCAGGCTTTCTCCGTGAATTGTATTTTGTATATTTCGTTAGAATATCGGCTATTTCATCGGCGTACTTCTTACCAAACTGCTGTTTTGCCCATAGTTTAGTATATTCGGGTAATCTGCTTGCGGGCCATTTGCCGGGATTCCAGGCGTAATCCAGGAAAAATTGAATCGGGAATTCCATCGGTTTTATATCGCCAACGTTTACGATCCAGATTTCTTCCACTCCGTAACCGTAGGATAAGTGCATTTGTTCCCATATTCTTGATATTTGATTGGTATTTAACCATCTATAGCTTCTGGGTCCCCCGACAAAGTCGAAGTGGTAGTACATGCCGTAACCGCCACGCCGCGGAGGTGCATCTAATCTTGGAAGTCTTCTTACATTGCCCCAGTTATCGTCGCAAAGTAATAATGTTACATCGTCAGGAACGGTCATTCCTTTATCGTAATAATCCTGTACTTCTTTATAAAGAGCCCATTTTTGAGGGGTGGCAGAAGCGGGTTTTCCAGTTACTTCTTCGATAATCTCTCTCTGGTCTTTTACGATTCTTTCCAAGAGCGCGATTGCGGTTCCCTCGGTCATGGGTTCATCGCCGTCTCCTCTCATACCTATGGTGACTATACTCTCAAAGCCATCCATTCTTTTGATGCCCTCTCGCCAGAATTCCTTCAGTCTTTCTTCATTTAATTCATAATTCCATCTTCCGGAACCATAACGTCTCCATTCGTCATGAGCTCTCATTAGCGGTTCATGATGAGATGTTCCTATTACGACCCCCAATTCGTCAGCTAATTTTGGGTTTTGAGGGTCATCATCATAAAAAGCTTTTCCCCACATGGCTGGCCAGAGATAATTTCCTTTCATTCTAAGTATAAGTTCAAATACTTTTTCGTAGAATTTAGAATTAAAACCGCCGAATTTCTCGCGAACCCACCCTGTAAGTGCGGGAGCTTCATCGTTTATAAATATTCCTCTGTACTTAACATCCGGTTCTCCGAGGGTGTAACGATTCGGTAAAATGTAAATATTTTTCTTTTTATGGGAAGGTACGTCAGCCCAGTAGTACCAGGGAGAAACGCCGATTTTTTCAGATAGGTCAAACATTCCGTATATTGTGCCGCGCTTATCGCTGCCTGTAATGACAAGAGCTCTATCAACATCCGGGAGCGGTTTTTCGATGACTTGAATCAGGAATGTTTCCCATTTACCTTCAACACCTTTTACGTCAAGTTTTTTATCTTTTACTAATTTATCTATTATCTTACTTTTTCCGAGTGTCCCAATTATGACTATTTCTTTTGATTTTGGAACTTCGTCTATAAATATTTCGGGTTTGGAATCTGTTACTTTTTTAATATCACCTTGAAAAAGTTTTGCCACCTTTATTACTCCGGGATAATCTTCGGAACTTACGTATAATGGCGCGGATTTCCCGGAAGAAGAAAGAGGAAAACGCCCCTCTCCTTTGTTGGCAGAAATGTATGGTGTGACATCTATGGACTTTTTAGCGGCTGAGCAGGAGGTAATTAGTGTAAGGAAGAGCAGTATGAAGTATAAAAATTTTCGTGAATTATAATTTTTATCAAGAATATTGTATTTAATGTTCATTTTCGTTTAGTATAATAAATGCTTTTTCCGTTAATGTCAAGGGAATTTTTAGCCATCAGGGCTAAAAATAGTCGTGAGTCGCGAGTCCTAAGTCCTGAGTCGAAAACCCTACCCACAGCACCTAATTAATTTCACGCAGAGTCACTGAGAACACGGAGAAAATCAAATGTTAGTCTGTTAATAAGGCCGACCGAAGACCGTGGACGGCAGACCGAAGAACCACGAACTAGGCACTACGAACTAAATTCAGTCCAATCTCGGTTTGCAGAGAATTTCTTTTATTCGCAGGTCGAAGAAACTCTGGGTGTTAACCGGCTTTAAAACTAAGGCAGTGTCTGCTCCTCTCCCAGTTCCTGAAATCGAAACAGTATTTTTTTCCGTGTTTATTAGTCCTGCGTCCGCTGCCATAAGTGTAATCTCGCATCCCACTTTCATTCCTTCTCCCAGAATACGAAGCGTGTTTGCTACTATATCGTCAAGCTGGTAAGTTTTAAATTGTTTTCTAACTGCTCTTCCTATTCCGCCGAATGAATGCAGGCAGGTCAGGACGGTAGCACCCATATCTTCAAGTTTCTTTCTTGTTTCTGCGGGCATTTCCTGTTCGTTCGGGATATTGAATCCGGTAGAGTGAGTTACGATTATGGGATTATAATCTTTGAAAACTTCCATAGCGGTAAGCGCGGAGTATCCTCCGGTTGAAGCAATGACTATCTGCTCTATCCTTAGTTCTTGAGCTCGTTTTAACGCAATTTGAAGGGTTCTTTCTGTATTTATTTTTCCTGCTTCTTCGAAATAAACTGTTTTTACGGAAATTTCTGCCATACGGCCTCCTTATTAATAATATTAATATTAATACAAAAAATGAATTTCGCAAATAATAAACCACAGATTACACAGATTAGCACAAGATTTTTTTTGTCTTTCCCCCACAACCCTAAATTATTAGCCACAGATTTACACGGATAAACACCGATTTTTTTTGTTGTTTTTTTTGACCAGTGACAATCGACCGGTGACTAATGACTATCTTATTGCTACAAAGCACACAAAGATCACAAAGCCACCCAACACAACCCATTTATTTTGTTTGTTTATAAACTAAAACCCAAGACCTGAAACCGAATACTTATACAAAGTCACAAAGACACAAAGAAAAAATAGGATTAGAAGCGGTGCAATTTAGTAATTCAGGGATTATGGATTA
>CAZALG010000024.1:0-14038 GCA_964485935.1 uncultured bacterium
GCAGGCGCTCTCACCAGGCTGAGCTATCCGCCCTTTGTTTTTATATTAATTCTTATAAGTTGATTTGTCAAGGTCTTTGGGGCTCTGGAGTCTTTAATGGGCGAGATATTACGCTTTCGGCTAACCGCTCACCGTTTTTTAATTTTTCTAAATCCAAACCCCAAAATCCTAAATCCTATTTATTAACTCGAAACACGAAACAAGTACGTTCTGTGGACTCTGTGGTATATTCTTTCTTGCGAAGGAGTAGTTATGTTATAATATAGTGTAAAATATGAATAATCGGAGAATAAAAATTGCCTGGTACGGAAAGCACTTTGGAGAAGAACCGCCGTTGGTTGGCTCCCCTTCTTCTTCATTTTCCGGTGAAAAGCGGTATGGTGCAGGAACAATTTTCTTTTCCGGCTGCAATCTACATTGTATTTTCTGTCAGAATTATCAAATATCACAGGATAAACTTGGGAAGGAATATTCCATTCGGGAGCTGGCAAATATCATGCTTGAGTTACAGGACAAAGGTGCGATTAACATTGACCTGGTTACTCCCACGCCCTGGTGGCGCTCTTTAAAAGAGGCGATTATCCTCGCCCGTGAGTCTGGTTTGACTATTCCTATTGTCTGGAATTCCAACGCCTATGAAACGTTACATATTATCCGGGAAATGAACGGACTCGTGGAGATTTATCTGCCGGATTTTAAATATGATGATAATAGATTGGCAGTAAGGTATTCAAATGCTCCCAATTACAGCCACTTGGCTGAGAAAGCAATTAAAGAAATGTATCGTCAGGTCGGGAAATTGCAAATAAAGAATGGTATTGCCCAAAAAGGCTTGATTATTCGACACTTAATCCTTCCCGGTTGTCTCGATAACAGCTTTGCCGTTCTGGAAAGAATCGCTCTAATTGATAAAAATATTCATTTGAGTCTGATGAGCCAGTATTATCCTGTTTATCGCGCTGGTAAGTTTCCCGAAATCAACCGTCGGCTTACTGAAGATGAAATCAAGTGCGTTGAAGCAAAAAGGATAGAACTGGGACTGAAAAACGGCTGGACTCAGGAAGCTGATTCGGAAGATATCTTTTTACCGGATTTTCGTAAAGAAAATCCTTTTAATTCTCATTCTGAGATACATCGCGACAAAGCCGCTAACGTATGATATTAACCACAAAGACCACAAAGAACACAAAGCCCCACACAACCTTTTATTTTTGTTTATTTTTTTACTCGTAACTTTAAACCCGAAACCCGAAACTTAAAATTTTTTCTCACACGGAGCCGCGGAGAACACAGAAGATTTAGGTGTATTTTAAACTCTTTGAGCGTTGACAGGCGTAAATGTTAAAGTATATTAATTAGAAGATGTTGAAATTACAAAGAATAGAAGCCCGGTAGGGAAACATCAAAATTTATAACTTTGAGAGGTAAATATTATGAAAAAAATAATTTGGATTTTATTTATAGTTTTGATACCTATATATTCTTTTTGTCTGGAAAATCCATCTAGGGTAGAAAGTAAAAGCAGGGAACATCTTTTAATGGATTTTGGCTGGAGGTTTGCTTTGGGGCATGCTTTTAAGCCGGAAAAGGATTTTGGTCATGGTACAGGATATTTTTCTTTTTTTACGAAAACCGGTTATGGAGACGGCCCTGCCGCACCTAATTTTGATGACCGGGCGTGGAGAGTAATAGACCTGCCGCATAATTGGGCAGTCGAATTACCTTTCGATAGTACAGCCGGCCATAGTCACGGTTATAAAGCAATTGGTAGAGGTTTTCCGGGTAACAGTGTAGGGTGGTATAGGAAGAAATTTTTTATTCCGGAGTCTGACCTGGGACGGCGGATATCAGTCGAATTTGACGGTGTCCATCGTAATTCAATGCTCTGGATTAATGGGTTTTACATCGGTGAAGAACACAGCGGTTACAGCAGTTTTCAATACGATATTACGGATTACTTAAATTACGGAGGAGATAATGTTATTTCGGTACGGGTGGACGCGACTATGGAAGAAGGTTGGTTTTATGAGGGCGCCGGGATTTATCGTCATGTTTGGCTTACCAAAACATCTCCACTTCATGTGGCTCGGTATGGAACATTCGTCACTTCTGAAATCAAAAAAGATTTAGCTATAATTACAACAAGAACATGTATTAATAATGAAAACCAAAAAGATGCGATTTTTGATATTATTCAAGAAGTAAAGGATTCTTCGGGAAAAACGGTTGCGAAGGAAGAAATAAAAGGGCTTTCTTTAAAAACTACCGGTACAAAAGAATATACTTGCCGAATAAAAGTTAAAAGTGCGAAACTCTGGTCGGTTAGTTCTCCTTATTTATATAAACTTCATACTTCCGTACGCTCCGGAGGCGTGTTGGTGGATAATTATGTAACTACTTTTGGTATACGTTCTATTCGTTTTGACCCGGATGAGGGTTTCTTTTTAAATGGGAAGCATATTTTGTTGAAAGGAACGAATAACCATCAAGATCACGCGGGAGTCGGTACGGCAATACCTGACGCGCTGCAGGAATTCCGAATTGCCAGATTAAAAGAAATGGGAGCCAATGCTTACCGCTGTTCGCACAATCCCCCAACGCCCGAACTGCTCGATGCTTGTGATAAGCTGGGTATGCTGGTACTGGATGAAAACCGTTTGATGGGAAGTTCTCCGGAACATTTCGAGCAGCTGATGCGATTAATACTCCGAGACCGAAATCATCCCTGTGTTATTGCGTGGTCATTGGGGAACGAGGAGTGGGCGATTGAAGGGAATGTCAAAGGAGAGCGAATTACCTCGACTATGCAGGCTTTCGCGCAACGTCTGGATAGTACGCGCCCCACTACTGTGTCAAGCTCCGGCGGTTGGGGAGAAGGCGTCTCAGTACCGATAGAAGTAATGGGATTCAATTATCTTGTACACGGAGATATCGATGAGTTCCACGCGGAATTTCCCGACAAACCCGGTATGGGAACCGAAGAAACGACCGGTGCGGGAACCAGGGGCATCTACGAAGATGATTATGAGAACGGACACATGGCTCAAATGGACCGTACATCGGAGGAAGCGAGCATTGAACGCGGAATTAAATATTATAATTCACGAAAGTTTCTCGCGGGACTGTTTTTCTGGACCGGATTCGATTACCGCGGCGAGTCGAATCCGCTGGAATGGCCTGCTGTAAGCTCTCGGTACGGAATTTTTGATTTATGCGGGTTTCCTAAGGATGTTTTTTACTATCTGCAATCTGTTTGGACGGACGAACCAATTCTTCATATCTTTCCACACTGGAATTGGGATATAAAAAGGAGCGATAAAGTAAATGTCTGGGCATACAGCAATTGTGATGAAGTAGAACTTTTTTTGGGCAACAAAAGTCTCGGCAGAAAACCGATGGAAAGACTTTCTCACATAGAATGGAATGTCGGTTATGAGCCGGGAGTGCTTTTAGCCCGGGGCTATAAGAATGGAAAAGAAGTAGTAACTCAAAGCCTTGAAACAAGCGGCAAGCCATCGGTTATTCGCTTGATACCTGATCGATTAACTATAAAAGCGGACAGGGAAGATGTATCTGTTATAACCGTTCAACTTGAAGACGAAAAAGGAAGAGTCGTTCCGACAGCTAATAATGAAATATCGTTTACTATTAGCGGAGCAGGGAAAATTATAGGTGTCGGGAATGGTAATTCCGCAAGTCATGAAGCCGACCGTTTCCTTGCGGCGGTAAAGACCTCAAAAATCGAAAATCTAAAAGAATTGGCAGTAAATAATCTAAAAGATCGTCCCGAAACAGCTGTGGGTTTTGACGGCTCGGATTGGAAGTTAGCATTCACGACTCAAAGTGAAGACTGGCGGGAATATACGGACTCGTTAATCGTCGTAAGAGGGACTTTTTCGCTTCCGAAGTTTACAAATGAAACTGAAATAAATCTCTTTACCAAGAGTATTGTAGAAAATCAAACGATTTTCGTAAATGGGAAATTAATTGCTAAAAATGTTAAAAGGGATGCTCCCGGTCAATCGTATAATCTGGACCATGATATAATTAAACCGGGAAGGAATGAGTATGCCGTAACCGGGAAGAGATTCAGGAAAAGTCATCAATGGGATGAGCCGAACACCGATCCCGGTTTGGTGCAGATAATCCATCCGGCGGAGCAATGGAAACGTAAAGTTTTTAATGGTCTCGCTCAAGTTATTGTGCAATCGGAGCGGAAACCGGGAGATATATCATTAATCGCGACATCTCCGAAATTAAAAACCGGAAGCACTAAGATTCAGACTAAATCCATAAAGTTAAGACCCGCGGTTCCGGAAAAATGAACTGAACTGCCCAACTCCACTGGAGGATTGAGCCCTTTTATGTATTTAAAAATTCCAGGTTAGAGAGAGTGATATTTCATCATTTTTAAAATCATAATTTGGTATTAGTTTAATACTGCTCTTTTTCTCTAAATTATTATTGTAATTATTTACCTTGAAAGGAATCGAAGCAAAATCATAGATTGTTATACCTAGAAAAACTGCGCCCGAAATACATAATCCTGTTAAACCTATTTTTTCATAACTTGCATTATGGTTGTAAATGCTGGCAAGCAAAAAAATGCCTGATAACGAACCGGTCAACGCTGCAGTTCCTCTGATACTGGCAGTTGACAAATCTCCATCTTCCAAATAAAGATGCCCGGCTCTTGGACCTATTAATAGACCAGTGGTCGCTAATACATAAGAAACCATCTGCAGGTTATTAGGGACATCGTTATACGGTTCGCGCTCGATAAGGTAAAACACATAAGTGGGAACCAATGGAAGAACGGTGGCTCCCAATGAATATAATTCAGCTTTCAGGATACTTTTCTTTTCCCTGTTATTTCTAGTTGTATAAGTGATAAATTCACCCATATTTTCATCAGGTATAATTTTAAAGTTATCGTCCAAATAAATAGTTTCAGCTTTTATGGCCGGACTTAAGAGATAAATAGAAACTATTAAGAAGACTGAAATTCTACGTTTCATAATAATCCTCCCGGATTAAAATCTATATGAAAGTGATAATCCGTAGCTTTCATTCTGTATGTCTATTTCCGGAGAAAAATATAAACCGCCTTGATCGCGGATTGATTGATTATATTTTTCGACTGAGTTCGAGCAGGTGAAGATATCATATGCGACTGAACCTAAAATGCATATCCCTGAAGCTATGAATATTGTGGCGCCAGCTTCCATGTCGGGCGCGCTAGAAATAGCCGAAATAGCGGCTCCAGCACCAACCAGGGTGAAAACTGTTCTTAGACCTATAGATTTATACCCTCTTGCGCTATTCTCGGCGTAAAAATGACCCGCGCTTGGACCGATAATAAACCCCGAAAGAGACAAAACAATACTTCCCGTAACTATGTAACCATCAACATCGCGCCCTCCCATGCATGCTAAAAGCGGCAGGCTTGGAAGAAACGTCCCCGCCAGAGAGGCGCCAACCGCAGTGCTTGAATTTTTTAACTCTACCGGTTTCCTATCATTGCCATAGGTTACGCAGAAAGAGAAAAACAATAGCACTACTAAAATTTTATATCTCATAATAACCCTCCTAATTACTTAACTTTGTTTTAAAAGAACTTATATATAAACAAAGTACTTTGTTGTATAAAGTAATATAATAATTTTTTTAAATTTGTCAAGGGGGGTGGTGGGGAGGCACGGAGTACGCGGAGATTTTTTTTATTGTTTGAAACCCATCCTACAACCCCAAATAATTCTCACACAAAGGCACAAAGACACGAAGAAAAAAATATGTTGTTAAAAAACAGAATGGGACGCGGATGAATAATATCTTGTAACCGGTTGACAATTATAGTGAATTTTTTTAAATTCTATCAATCTGATTATTTTATTTAAGAATTTATTCTAACATAATTAAAATAAGGAGGTAGTTATGAAGAAGTTTAAGTTCCTCTTAATGTTTGTGTCTTTTTTCCTTTCGTTAGTTGTTATCGCCGAGACTGTTGAACCCGTTAATTCAGAGGATTTTCAGGGTAAGACTCTTGAAGAGCTCTATCTGATGAGAAATGAAATATTCGCAAGGCACGGGAGACCTTTTAAAAGTTATGAACTTTTTTCGTATTTTATGGGGAAAAAGTGGTATGAACCTGATAGAAATTACAGTATCGATAGTCTTTCTTCGGTCGAGATAAAAAACTCTCAAATTATTCTTAAAAAAGAGAAAGAACTCTTAAAAAATAATTATAGTTCGGAGGGTGTGAAATGGGGTAATATTGTAAATAAGTTTGAATGGGGAGAGTTTACGGAAAATCAGGAAGGCAAAATCTGCAGTAATGGATTTGTGGTAACTCCCGCAAAACACGGTCAGATTTACGACATTTATGAAAGGAACGATTATGCCGGACGACCAAATTTTATAACCACAGACGGAATCCTGGAACTATATCATCTGTTCTTTGATTTTACTCTCAGGAAACTCGAGGAAAAAGAATTTTATGAGGTAATCAAAAATCTTACCGGAGAGATGAAAAAGCTTTCTCTGGAAACTTATAATTCAACCGGGAACGCGACTTTAAAGGAAGCATTGAGGCGAAATATCGCGTTTTTCTCGGTTCCGCAATATTTCCTTGTTGGCGATTCATTGGATATGCCAGCTATTGTGGACACAATAACTAAGCCAGAAATTTCCAAATGTGAAGCTCATGCGGGTTTTGCACCCCCCACAATCCTTAACCCGGATGGAAATCCGGATTACGAGTATAAAGTTGATTACTCGCAGTTCGTACCGCGGGGTCATTACACGAGAAGTGAAACATTGAAAAAATATTTTATGGGGATGCTCTGGTATGGGACATATTCACTTCATATTAATCCAAAAACCGAGCTTTACGATACCGAGCTTATTCAGGTTTTACTGATTACGCACCATTTGTATTCAAACAATCTTCTGCCACAGTGGGAAATAATTTATGACATGACTTCTTTCTACGTCGGAGCTGCCGATGACCTTGGTCCTGACGATATTAAATATGCTATAGAAAAAGTGTTCGGGGGTGACTATTCTTTAGAGGAATTTACCGATGGGAATAAACTAAACGAAGTAAAGAAAATCCTTGGAAAGAAATCCGCGGAAAAAACGAAAATAAAACAGTTTATCTGGGGTCCGCAGGGAGCGCAATTCAGATTTATGGGACAGAGATACATTCCTGATTCTGAAATCTTACAGAGGTTATCAGTACCGAGAAAAAGAGTATTTCCGAAAGGTCTGGACGCGATGGCTGTATTCGGCAGCGAACTGGCAGAGGATTTAATGCTTAATAAGTATAAAGATTCCTGGGAGTATTTTCCCGAATATCCGGATACTTTGAATGTACTAAAGAAACAATTCTCGAAACTACAGGAAAAAGACTGGAGAGTAAATCTTTATTTTAACTGGATATGGTGTCTGAAATCGCTTCTTGAACTCTCTGACGAGTACAATTATCCCTTCTTTATGAAAAATGAAGCCTGGGCAGCAAAAGACTTAAGTACGGCTCTTTCCAGCTGGGCGGAGCTCCGGCATGATGTAATCCTTTACGCGAAATCTAGTTACGCTGCTGAATGTGGAGGTGGCGGAGAGGAAAAATGGTTATGGATACCGGAACCGCCAAAAGGTTATGTTGAACCGAATGTGGAATTTTACAAGAGAATTATAGAACTTCTCGAATTTACCAATAAAGAATTAACCGAACATAAGCTTCTTACGTCTTATGAAGATCTTTTTAACAGATTTACTGAAGCAGTGGTTTTCTTGAAAGGAGTTTCGATAAAGGAGCTGAAAAATGAACCAAGGACCCTTCAGGAATATGAACAGATCAGAAGATTTGGCTCTCTTCTTCAGAATCTCACTTATGCTGTAAAAGAAGTAAACCCACCTCAAGACTTCCCGGAGGGGGCGGATAGGTATATTCCCGTTATTGCGGATGTTCATACCGGGCAGATGCCGGGTGGTCCTCCTTCAGCACTTGAAGAAGGTGTTGGATTCGCTCATGAAATATATGTTGTTGTCGAAATCGACGGAAAATTAAGATTGATGAGAGGAGGAGTGTTCTCTTATTATGAATTCCTGCAGCCTGCGAGTGACCGGCTGACAGATGAAAAATGGCAACAGATGTTATTTGACGGAAAAGCACCTCCTCAACCGGACTGGATTAATGTTTTTCAATCTGAAGAGAAAAAGCCCCAATTACCTCAACCTTCTTATATTCCACTTGAAATCAAAAATCAGTCTGGAAAAAAGGAACCGGGATGGTATAAGCTCTATTACGATACCGGATGCTGATTTTACTTTTTTTACTCTCGTTTGAGGGTACTAAACCGCCCTCGAATAGAGTGAGTTTTTGTGCTGTAGGAGACGTTCTACTCGACCGGGGAGTAAGAACAATGATTGGAAGGGAGGGAGTCGATTATCCCTTTAAATATGTAAAAAAGATAATTAAATCACACGACCTTGCCTTCTGCAATCTTGAATGTCCTGTC
Source organism: uncultured bacterium (assembly GCA_964485935.1). Classification (GTDB taxonomy): domain Bacteria; phylum Hydrothermota; class UBA3072; order UBA3072; family UBA3072; genus JAFGHJ01. Next base: position 8,520 of record CAZALG010000024.1, read on the forward strand.
CCCAGAAAAGGTTTTCCTTTGAATAAAAAATATTGTTTTCGTGCCGATTCTTCATTTATCGAGGGAGTTGTTAACGCGGGTTTTGATATAATTTCTATAGCAAATAATCATACCTTAGACTGGGATAGAAGCGGTTTTACGAGTACGCAAGATTTGCTTCTTAAAAATGGACTTTACCCTGTGGGTGGGGGTAAAAATCAAAAAGAAGCAAGAAGACCGACCATTGTTACAGTAAATGGATTAAAGTTCGCTTTTTTTGCTTTTATGGATATGCTTCCCGATGCTATAATATATCTCGAAGATAAACCCGGACCGGCTTATGCGAGCACAGCAGAGGTGTTAAATGAAATCGAAAGAGTAAAAAATAAAGTAGACTTCATTATCGTTTCCATTCATTGGGGGATTGAATTTAACAGGTACCCAAGAATAGACCATGTGAAGAAAGCGCATAAAATAATAGACGCGGGAGCGGATATGATCCTGGGACATCATCCCCACGTGCTTCAAAGCGTTGAGGTTTATAAGAAAAGACCAATCATCTACAGCTTGGGAAATTTTGTTTTTGACCAGCATGAACTCCATGAGAGGCAGAGCGCAATATTCGAATGTATATTCAGGAAAGGGAAAATCGATTCTATTTCTCTATTTCCAGTTCTCCTTGAGAAATTCAGACCAAAGATACCCGGGGGAAAAGAAAGAGGTAAAATTGCCGCTAAAATTAAAGAAATTTCAGGAAAGTTTAAAACTAACTTTATAATAGAAGAAGATAAGATATTTTTAAAGGTCGACTCTTCTTGTTTTTTTATTAAGCCCATAACTTTTTATAGGGATTCAAAAAAGACAGTGTCAGTATCCGGAGATGAAATAAAGCTTGCCGATAACAGCGGAAAAACTATCTGTTCACAGTGTCCTCCCAACGGGAAAAATTTTAAAGATTGTTGTTTTATTAGTGACTCTTTAGGGTTACATTTATATGGCATTATAGGGGATATAAATTCGACATTCGGAGAAAGAATTTTTACCGCAACAGTTACGGATACCGGACTTATTGGGCCCTTTTTGGATCCTCATACCTTTTATCCCTGGAAAATAATGAAAGCGGATGTTGACGGAGATAACGAGTTTGAGATATGTGCGGGAGTATGGAAAAGTACCAGGTACGATGCAGTGGTTTCGAATCGATTATTTATTTACAATCGTCGAGGTCCATATATATATCCCAAGTGGTTAGGTTCGCGAGTCAATTCTCCTTTAATCGATTTCGACTTCAGAGATATAAATTCAGATGGTATAGATGAATTGCTTACACTCGAATTGAATGAAGACGGCAGTAACAAAATTAATCTTTATCAATGGTTTGAATTTGGCTTCGATTTCATAAAAACTTTGAAGGAAAAACAGGAAGACGGAATAATTTCTGTTGAATAAAATCAGAACCTGATCCCATCAGAGTAGGAATATAGTGTATTTTCCTAACTTGTTTTTTACGTTCAACATAAGGACTTGACATAGCATTTTATTTGAATAGTTTTTAACAAATGAAAAGAATAATTCTTTATATTTTTCTCAGTCTAGTAATTGCTATTTTGGGGTATGTAATTTTTCTTGAGTTTCAGGTAGGTTTTAAACCTTCTAAACAGTTTGCTATTAAAGTTGCCGAAGAAGAATTTTATACAACGGAAAAAATTTCTAAAACTTTCCCATCCGATAGACCATTGCAAATAGAACGAGGTCCTCAAAATAACTTATGGTTTTCTACCAGGAGAATTTTATGTAGCTATGATGGCAAAAAATTTAAAAAATACAATTTAAAAGATATCTGGTATCTGAAAACAATAAGAAATAGATTGTTTGCCGGCACTAAAGGAAAATTCTATATTTTAGAAAAAGGAAATTATTCCCAGATTGAATTGCCTAACAAGCAGGATTTTGTAAGAGGAATTGTTGAGTATAACTCAGAAAAAAAACGGTTTTTTCTTGGAGGTGATAATCTTTACCTCCAGATGGGTAATTCATGGAAATCAAAAAAAGTTCAGGGATTTATAAAAGATATAGCACCATTTGACGACAGCAGGATTCTCGTTTGGGTGACAGAGGGGTTCGATAACAAAGGGCTGTTTCTTTGGGACGGAGAGACTTTATCTAAAGAGGATCTTCCTATAGAACTAAAGAGTAATGAATTAGAAATACTATATGTGGGTAGGAAGGGAGATGTTTGGTTAAAAGAAGGCAATAAAAAGTATAATAGGACTTCAGAAAAATTCAAATATTTTGTTTCGTCTAGCAGGAATAAAGCGTTTTTACCATGCGAATATAAAGTCAATATTGAAAAAATGTGTGAAGATATAAAAGGCAAAAAGTGGGCAATTATTAAAAAGGATTATACGCATTACGGAATTGCGAGTTTCGATGGTAAAGAATGGAAGGAAGTAGATATATCAGGCTTTGATTCGTTTTCCAACTTTGACGATATGACTGTGGATAAAAATGGAAATATTTTCTTTCAGGTTATAGGCAAACATTTCTATAGAATAGATATTGATGCGGGTAATGTTGAAAAGATTGTCCCCACAGGGCTTCTTTCTAATGACATTTCAGTAATTCGTTACATTAACGATAAATGGTTTATTGGGACAGAAAATGGTCTTACAATTTTTGACGGTAACGAGTGGAAGGGATACCCCACTGCTGAGTATATAATAGATATACAAAAAGACACGAAAGGGGAAATTTACCTTCTCTCTAAATCAAGTATTCTTAAATATTCAGGAGGTGAATTAGAAAAGATAACGGATCTGCCTCCTCTTAGAAAAACAAAAATAACTTATGCTTCCGGAAATTTCCGTGAGATAGAAATAGATGAAGAAGGAAATATCTGGCTTCTTACACGCTTCGACCTCTATCTATATAATGAGGGTTTCTGGGTCTGTTTCGGGGAAGAGGCTGGTTTTGATGTTGAATTGAATACCTTTTCCCGGGAAGATGATATTTTCTGGATTGGTGGAGAGAGAAATATTTATGAATTTAAAAAAGAGAGAGTTATAAAGAAATTTTCTATACCTGGCGAATTCCCGGGCAGCAAAATCACAGATTTTGCTAAAGGGGGGAGAGGTCAGCTTATTGTTGGTACTGATGGAGGACTTCTTCTGTTCAAATCCGGAAAATTTAAAGACCTTTTAGGAGATTTTATTCCGGAGGATGAAGTGACACAGGTTGAGAATGGGATTTGTGATGATGTCTGGTTTACAGTACATAATGATGATCTGCGCCATTTAAATATAAATAGCGGTGTTATTTCAAGAATTTCTCAAAAGTCTAAGGTTGAAATTTCGCATCCGGAATGTTTCGGTGTTGACCCGAGTGGAAATGTTCTTGCTGGAAATAATTTTGGTGGGATACTTAGTCTTTATAAGTTTGATTATCCTGAAGAGCCGGGTTTAGGCTCTTCAGGGAACTGGTTTAAAAAATTGATATCTAAAATTCATAAGGTTAGTGATTTTCCGGAATCAGAACCTGTTGAATTTAAAACTTATCCTGCTTCCGTTAAGGAAACATCTACCGGCGACTCAAAACCTACTGAGGTTAAACCCCATCTTTCTGCTCGTAAGGATATATCACCCGGTGACGTTGTATGGTGTTAGAGTGAAACCGATTATATATGAAAATTACCTTGTTTTTTGCGGTGAAAATTTACTTTTATCTCTAATTGACCTTGAAAAAAGGCAAGTTTTGTGGACAAAGAAAGTAGATGATGGATACGGATACATATCACCTGTAATTTATAATAAAAGGATTTATGTGGCGAGTAAAAATCTTTATGTTTATGAATTTCCTTCAGGTAAATTATTAAATACAATTCCAATTGAAGCTAACGATATGAAATTATATAAGAATGAGATATTCGTTTTAACTCGAAATAACCTTATTGTTTACGATACTAGAAGGCTTAAGAAAATTAAAGAAATCGAAAAAGGCGGAGATAATTTAATTGTTAGAAACGACCGACTCTGGATATTGACCAGTCACGATTGGATATGCTACTCTATTGAGGGCAATTTACTCTGGAAAAGAGAAAATCCTCATTCTTACGGAGCCCTTTCTAATCGTTCTAAACCAAGCTATGTAAATGATACTATTTATTTATATGCTGATACTCTTGTGCTTGCCATTGATGCGAGTAACGGAAATCTGCTACAAAAGTATAATCCTTCTTCTAGAATATTTACCAGCCCTATTGTTTCGGAAAATGGAGTAGTTTTTGGTACGCCTCACAAGGGTCTTTTCTGTTATGGTAAATCAGGGTACCTTAAATGGAATAAAGAATATCCCTGGTTAAACGTGCCGAAGATTCTTGCAGACCCCGTTATTAAAGACGATGTTGTTTACGCGGCTTCTTTTAAAGATAGTGTTTTTGCTTATGATATTAATACGGGTAGTGTTATATGGAAAAGGAGTCTATCCCAACATCTGTCTACCCCGCTCGTTACCCATAAAGATTTACTTATTATCGCTGAAGGTAAAGTATATGCGATTAAAATGTAATTTATTTTTTCTTTCTATTTTTATACTGTCCGCCTGTTTGAAAGGTTTCGAAGACAAGTATAATGAAAAGTGGATTATTAAGGATGCGAGAAAGCAGGTTCTTAATGTGAGGAATACCTCAAAGGGTATCCCTATTGAAGATATCAGGGAAATGAAGTGTGGGAAAGAAGGTTTTATCTGGTTTCGTGGAGGTAATGATAAATTATGTAGTTGGAAAGATGAAGAATGGAGAATTTACGATTTTAAATGTAAAAAGATACGTTTATCTTATGGCAATGTTCTTTTTATAAATTACAATAATATTCAAACTTTACGAAAAGGGAAGATTGAAAACATTGATTTCGAATATAATCGGTGGGAAGGAATTGCAGATGCCGGAGTCGATCGTGAAGGCAAAATATGGGCCCTCTTTACCAGAGGTATATTAATATATGATGGTAAAACTTCTAATCCTATTCCTTTCCCCGAAAGATTTCTTACTCAAGACCTCTCTATAGCAGTTTCGGAGGATAATGAGGTCTTTATTTGTAATTATATGGGCCTTTTTAGAATGGATGGAAAAAAACTTTTAAAAGTAGTTACTCCAGAAATCTTTGAAAGTGCAAATATGCTTTCACTTTTCACTTCTTCAAAAGGAATTGTCTGGGGAAATGTAAGGCGGAAAAATCAGTATTTTGTTTTTTCTTATAATAATGGCGAATTTAAATTCTGGGAAAAAGAGAGGAAAACTGAAGGGTTCATAGAAGATTTCAAAGGGACTATTTATACTTCTAATTTTATTTCCACTTATTATCCTACTTTCCTGGGTTTTGAGTATTTTGATGGTACTAATTGGAAGAAAATAAATTTGTATGGTTTGGATTCTCTTCTTATGAAAAAAATTAAACTTGAAGAGCTGTCATGGTTTGATAGAAACGAGGCAGTTCTTCAAGATAAAAATGGGGATTACTGGGTCCTTGGTGGGGAATTATTAAGAT
>CAZALG010000025.1:0-13962 GCA_964485935.1 uncultured bacterium
AGTGTAAATATCTATAAGTTCCTCCGCCGCATCTAAATTAGATGGATCTCTCAGCAATATTTTCTTAAGATACTTCTCTGCATCTTCGATATTACCGGTACTTCTTGCTTCAACCGCTTTACTAAAATCCGAATCCATTAAATTTAAGGTGTCATCAACAAGTGGCGTTAAATATTTCCGTTCCAGTCCACTAAATCGGAGAAAGGCCACAACTGCAACCCCGAAACCGAAACCCCCTACATGTGCCCAGAAAGCAACGGGAGAATATTCGGACAAATATATAGCTTGAAACAATTGAATTACAAACCACAGAGGAAGGTAAAACCAGGCATAAAGCGGAAATACTTTAAAAATAAAGGGAATAAGCCATATGAATAGAAAATATATCTTGGATTTATAATATTGTACCGCAAAAGCGCCCATCACACCTGCTAGTGCACCTGAAGCACCGATTAAAGGGGTTTCCGAGTGAGTCATTGCCGCAAAAAGGAGGCACGCAACAATTCCCGATAGAAGATAAAACCCAAGAAAAAAAGGTCTTCCCCAATCATCTTCAACATTAAGACCTACCAGCCATAAAAACCACATATTTCCGAAGAGATGCATGAATCCTGCATGTAGAAACATTGACGTTATCAAAGTAGAAAGGTCAAAATCATGAGAAACGAAACCATATTTCCTTGTAAGTCTTTCATTCATTGCCTTCTCGTAATCATCATAAGCATCCTTCCAATCCGCCCATAATTCATCCGACATTGATATCTCTCTGTTTTCAATTCTTTCTCTTAGAGCTTCCGGGTTCTTCGCATACTCAATTATAGCAGAAGGATCTTCAGGTGATAATGTCCTTATCTCAACCTCCTGAAGTTTAATTGCTTTTTCCATAATAAGATTATATTGCCGGTTCATAGCAGGATAACTAAAAAGAAAAACCAAAATGTTTAATCCTATAAGAGAAACAGTTACAACTGGAAATCGTCTGACCCGGCTCTCCGATCTAATCGGGAACAAGAAGAACATTTACTTCTCCCTTATTTAAAAAATTAGTGAGATTAAAACTTCTCCCTTCTAAAAATAAAACGTCCTGGAATTTTATACCAAATTTTCCAGGAAAATAGAAATTCAACTGGGGATAAAGAAGAGTACCCTCCTTTATGATAAAGTTACTGGTTTCGAAGATACTTATCCCCTTACCACTAAGTGTTAATGGCGCGTTAATGGGTGGAACAAAATATTTGTCGTAGCCTTTATCTTTTATAAGTTCAAGTACATATCTATAAATTTCTTTTGCTATTTTACCGTACGAAATGAAAGATAAAAATTTACTATATATCTCGGCTATATAATTATAAGTTTTTTCTAAAAACTTGTCGGTGGTTTTCCATAAATAAGTTCTGGCTATTTCTATACCTACACCTGAGCGTATGATTCCGAAATTTATCACAATTGTATCGCCATTTTTTAATTTCCCATCATTACTTAAAGCAAATGGATTGGAAGTATTTTTTCCGAAAATTACCTTAGTCGGAAAAGCTCTTCTTTCTCCTCCAGATTTATATATTTCCTCATCAATGGTATTCCTTATAGATATCTCAAGTATATCGTCTTCCAACTTGCGTAAAGCTTTCTCTAATACTCTCTCACAAATTGAAGCATTCTCTTTAAGAATTGGAGCTCTTTTTTGATCCGGCATTAAGAAAAAGGGAATAAAAGGATCCTCTATTTTAACTATTTTAAACTTAGCCAATCTTACACCACCAAACGAGCCTATCTTCTTTATTTTTAGTTTCGTAAGGAGACTTCTTAACTCCTCTATCGGAGAAAAACCCTCTTTTCGTATACTAATCATATCGGTCTTTTTTATCTTTACTCCTCTTGGAACTTCCAGTAGAGAAAAAGAAAAAGGATCTCCAATCAAAAATAATTCCTTCTTAGTGACAAGAAGATAAAAACCAATCTCAATTATATTGAAAGAAGCATTAACACCTAAAAGATTAAGGATTTTGTAAATATCGGTTACAATAACTGCATCGAGTTTCTTTTCGCCAATTTCATTTCTTATTTCTTTGATTAAGGTTTCATTCATTAAACCCTCTTTGAACCTGAACTAATTTTAGTTTTTTTTCGACCTCCTCTAGAATTTGGGCATCTTCTGAAATATCAAGTATTCCCTCAAGAGCAGCCTCTGCCTCATCCGTTTTCTGCTGGCTTAGATACAATCGCGCCAAATTCAAGAGGCATTCTGCTTTGGCAAAAGTATCTTTGAATTTGTCTGCTGCTATCTCATAATTATCTGTGGCTTTCAATAAATCTCCTCTTTGCTCATAACACTGCCCAATTCCTTGATAAGCGCTTGGAGTGAGAAACTCATCATAACCACCATTAATAAAAGACTGAAATTTATCCAGCGCATCATCCAAATTACCTTCCTTATAGCTTATGTTAGCCAACATAAAGGTAGAACGGTTTACAAAAGGTGTACCCCAGTACTTATCGACAACTGTTTGAAATATTTCCCTTGCCTTATTCAAATTTCCGCCATCGTATAAAATTACACCCATATTATACATTTCTTTAGAATTTACCATTTTTGTTTGCTGGTTATTCCTATATGTAAAGAAAATTATCAGAAGTATAACAACCCCGGTTGCAATCCATAAAACAGATTTTTTATGATGTTCGTAAAAAATAATAATATTTTCGATAGTTTCCTTAAATTCGTCGTGCTTTAAGTCTTTCCTTCTGTGTTTTGCCATCATTCCCCCTTTATATATAATTATTAAACACTACTTGGAACCTTATTAATACTAACTGTTGCCGTATACTTATCTTATCAATCAACCCTTCTACTTTTCAGCAATTCAACTTATGATTATATACCCCTGGTAAGACTCGAACTTACGACTTCCGGTTTAGGAAACCGGTGCTCTATCCACTGAGCTACAGGGGCATGAATATATTTTTATTAAAAAAACTATATTTGTCAATGCCACTAAAAATTAAAAAATCAAATATAAAAATTCAAAAATACAAATCAAATTTCAAAGATAAATAAAAAAACAAATAAAAAATCTCTTAAAATCTGCCCTATCTGCGTACTTTCATTTTTAGTTTTTACATTCTCAATTGTCATTTTGCTTTTTAATTTTTGATATTTCATTTATAAAAAATTAATACCGCCATTCAAGATTGAAAAGAAATCTGGTCTTTCCCAGAAAGTCTTTTTCGGCTTTTATATGACCCCATTTTTTAACTTTATACTCAGCCTGTATTTCAGATATTCCATAAGATTGGATATCGGTTCTTGCTTTGACAAAAAGTTTATCAGTTACATATTTGCCAACAATAAACTCATAATGTCCGCTACCTCCCTGCATTTCTAAAACGTCGATACCGAACTCTTCTTTCAATCTACGATTCAGAGTTTGCCTTACCCAGTAGCTGAAAGTTGTACCCACAGATTGCTCCAAAGACTTAACAGACGCCAAATCCTCCCAGCCGACATTTAAGGAAAGAAGTGTCATTATTTCCGCCTTGGACAATGAAGACTTCGAATAAATATCAAATTTAGGAACCTTCATTGTTCCCGAAACTTCGAGGAATACTGTATCTTGTTCATGAGTTCCGTTTGACCCAGAAGAAATAAGAGTTATTGCTTGAACATTAATGTTAGGATTTATCTCCGGCGATTCATTAAATCCGAATTTTCCCTCTAAAACTTCAAAACTCTTGTAAAGATAATAAAACATTCCTTGTTTCACTTCTAAATTTCCCGAAAGTAATAGTGGTCCACCTTCGTAACTCACCCCAACCTTTCCTGCCAGTTCAATATTGGCCAAATCGTTACGTATCCAAACGTTACCCTGAGTTGCATCAAAGTTTAAATTTAAAAAAAGATTCGAGGGTCCTCTCCCCTTTCCCCCTTTTTGCTCAAATTCCATTGTAATTGTAGCTCTGTTAAGCTCTACATCTCCCTCTACTCGGATACCTTTACGATTCTTTCTAACTGATAAATCTCCATTGATAGTAGAGTTGACATACTGCCAGTTAATTGGAGTATCTTTTAGATTTAATTTTATATCGAACTCTTTGTCTAACAATCTAACCCTACCCTCTGCCTGTACTTTTCCCTCGCCTAACAAAGCTGAGATATTTTCTAGTTTTCCTTCTTCTCCCTTGAATGAAGCCATTGCTTCTAGTTCGCTTATCTTTATTCCCAAATCCTTCACTATCAAATCTGCTTCCCGGAGATTCACTTCCCCGTAAATTAAAGGTTCATTAAAATTGCCTCTAACTTTCAACTCTCCAGACAATTTAGCCCTGTTTGCAGTTAAGTATTTAATTAATGGATAAAATACCCAGGTACCGGTTTCTTGTAATTTTATACCCATATCCAGATATTTCTTTTCAAAGTCAATCATTCCATTAAAATTCGAATACTTACCGTTCTCTATAATTGCCAAATTTTTAACAAAAATATTTTTGTTTTCGTAGCGAAGAACAAAATCTAAAGAATCCCCTATTTCCATTTCTCCAATTTTCAACTTTCCTCCGCCTTTAAAGGAAAAAACAGGAGAATTAGGATCTCCTGCAATATTAACATCGCTTGATAACTTACCCGAAAAAGGATGAGAAACAATACCGAATTCACTCAGGAATTCCGGCCTAAATCCAATTAAATTTAGATTTCCTTCAATTCCGATTGCAGATAAAGATAATTTATTGATTTGGAAATTTTCTCCTTTATTACCCAAAAACTTAATATCCTCTAATTGAAAAGCTTCTTTATAAGCAAAAGAAAAGGAATTTATCAAATAAAGCAATCCATCGGAATATTCGAACCTGATATCGTTAATTTCTATCGTATCCGAAGTTAGAGCGAAATTATAGTTTAATTTTTTACTTTTGCTTTTAAAAAATCCTTTTACGTATAATTTTTTATTTTCTATTTTCAGATTAGATTCTCCTAGTTCAAATATCTTTCTATCTTTAAAGGCAAAACCCCGCGACACAAAAGTTATTGTGCCAGGAAATTTTCTCTTTTCCTGAGCAAGATTCAAATTACCTTCTACAAAATCTAATTTTAAATCGCCATAAGTTAAATCCTCCACTGAGAAAGCACCATATATCTTATCACTGATAGAAAGTCCTATATCTAGCACAGCGGATGTTTTAATTCCGAAAAATCTGGCGATGGGTGAAATGTCTAATTTTTCAATTTGCAAATTACCATCTATTTCCTCTTTGTATGTTCCCAAAAAAAGAAAGTTGCCTCCATTAAAATGACCTTCGCAGCTGTCGATATATATTTTCCTTCCTTTCTTAGCTAATTTAAGATTTAATTCTCCGAGGGGACTTTTAAGTACTTCTCCATTTAGTTTAGAAACGACAAAAAGTGTATCTTTACCTACATAAGTAAAATCTATTAAGCCGTTCAATCTTGAATCGGGATATTTGTCGTTTATGTTTTTAATATTAAACTCGGTTAATTGAATCTGTCCGTAAATGTTTTCCCCAAAATTAAAAAACCCTGAAAGCTTTTCTCCTTCTAATCTGACGGAATCTCTGACGCCAGAAAAACTAAACTGTGGTAGATTAAAACCCTGTAAACTCACTATTTGACTTTTCCCTTTATAAGTAATAACGGTATCATAAGCAAAACCAACATCCAGAAAACCCTCACCTTTGACACCGAACAATTTTCCCAAATCAGAAAGGTATACCCTACCACCGCCTTCAATTTTATTATCTCCTACGCTTCGAATTTCAAATTCGGAATTTCCAATTCGAAGACTCCTGACATCCATACTTGAAACTCTATCGGATATAGACAAATCAATTCCCTGAACATTAAAAGGAACATTGTCTATTTTTCCCCAGAGTTTAGGTAAATCAAGAACAATTTTTCCTCTACCTGTCGAAAAAATCTCTCCACTACCATTTATCTGAAAATTATGCCCCTTCCATTTTATAGCACCATTATGGACTTCAACTTCTTCAATATAAAAGAGCGCCGAAATACTACTTCTTTCTCCGCCTTTCGTTCCCTCACTTATTGAAAACGAAGGAGAATCAAAAGATACTTTTTTCATCCTTCGCCGCAAAATACCCACGGGAGAATACGTCACCTCTACTCCCGGCAAAAAACAAAGATCTTTAATGTATATTGAATCGGCTGACACCCCTGTCAGTCCTTTAAGCTTTATACTCTCGATATAACTACCCTCGGGTAGCGCAGAGAGTATTCGACGTTCTAAGAGGTCCTGAATTTTCTCAATCATAATATTCGAGAGAAAACCAAATAGAATAATTAAAAACAACAGAAATGAAATTATAAGAAATTTCTTTTTCATTATTTAAACAAATCTTCAATAAGTTTTTTACCGTCCAACATTTTAATAGAAGGGATTCTCCCCTGGTTGTTTTTAATTAGCTCTTCTTTCAACTTGGATGCAAGCTTTTCCGATAATACTCTGACAGAACCTAACAATGTTTCCTCATTAAAGATAACAACCAATAAAAACTTAGGACTTATATTTTGGTAAAATAAATTACAGACTTGGCCTTTAAGAAACAATTGTTTAAAATGATGTTCGTCTACTATTTTAGCCAGTTCTTCCGTGGCGTTAAAAATACCTGTCAAAAGAGCAGTTATCGAAGAGATCTCCTTTTCTTTTTTAAAACCTGAATAAACAAGTACTTCTCCACTTTTTGCAGCAAAAAAAACGTGCTGCGCTCCCGTCCTAACAAGAAAGCTCTCGAGGAAACGCTCGATTTTCTTCTGAATCTCATATAAGAGTACAATGGTCGACACTTACAATTCTTCGGAAATAGCTTTTACAGATCTGCGAAGTTCAAACCGAATTTTTCCCGTATCAATATCAGGATCGGTAAAAACAGCCAAAATAAAATTTTTCTGAGTAACAACGAAAAGGGTTTTTTTCTTCGCCATAACTGTTATTGAGAAATTGTCCGCTATATCCATCTGGGTTGACAGCTCTTTAGTTATTGCGGCAATTACAGCAGAAACCAAAGATTTATCCAATTTGTCATTCCCAACCTGTCCAACAATTTCTCCTTCTTTATCCACTAAATAACACGATAGCACTCCATCAATTGAGACAATTTTCCCCATTATCTCTTCCATTACTCAACCCCCAAAAGCTCAATAGTTTTACGGAAAGCTCCAGTCAAAACATCTTCCAACTCACCAATCAAGACATTTCTAGTAGTAAGAACAATGAATCTCAAAGTTTCTGAACCTAATACTATAATGTTTCCCCCGGGCAATTCAAAAAAAACTTTACTTATTATTCCCAATTCGAGATCGTCCGATGAAAATCTAATTTTATCATAAATTGAAGAAATTATTGCTCCTGTCGATTCTCGCTCCATAGGCAATTCTATATTTGCTTCTATCAAGGCTCCTATATCATCGACAACTAAAACCCCTACTATTCCCTTTATCTTGAGCAAATTTTTCAGAACCTCGTTAAGCGAATCTCCTAATTCATGCTTGGTTGTCTTCTTTTTTTCTTTTGTAACGACTTCTTCTTCTAACCCTAAGGATTCAAGCAGCTTCCTGATTTCTTTGTTTTCAGGATTTATTTCCATAGCACTTTTCAAAATTTCGAATGCTTCCTTTTCTTCTCCCTGGCTTATATAGATTTTACCCAATATGGAATAAGGTTTAATTTCATCTTTATTTTCCTTAATAGCTGTTTTCAAAAGTTCTTTCGCCTCATCCATTAATCCATTTTCAACGTAAAGATCAGCAAGAGAAATTAATACGTCCAAAGAATTAACATCGGGTCGAAGCCCTTTTTCATTCAATTAAAACCTCCCAATTTACAATCTTTTTATGAATTCCTTTTACCAAATCAAGAATTTCTCTGATTTCCTTTTTTTTCTTTTCATCAGTCGACAAAACTAAATAAGAATTCCATTCTGAGATTGCTTCTTTAAACCTTCCTTCGGCAAGATAAAAATAAGCCATGTTATAAGGAATTCTTGGATCCTCAGGGTACATTTCTTTCAGTTTAAACAATTCTTTAAGTCCCTCAGTATACCTACCTTTATTCCACAACCTGCTTATTTCTTTAATTCTGCCTATATCTCCTCCAACTGATGTTTTATTCTCTTTTATTATATCATCTACAGAAATCTTTCTTTCAGTTATTATGCCGGTCATGGTCATCCCATAAAGAGACTTCATTACAGCAAATTTATCCCCACCTATTTTGTTTATAAGATCATTTATGGTTAGATTTCCATCTATGAGAGAGAGCAACTTCCAATCCATAGGAAATAGGTCTATCTGTTCCTTTTCGATTAATTCACTCGAAACCTCAAGAACAATATCAGTATTCGGTAAAACTTCTTCCATCTTGGAAATTTCGTCAATTCTCCTCGCTGCTTCCAGTATTATATTTTCTATCTTTATATCTAAGGTAAGGTAATCCGGAATTTCAAAGTCGGTTTCACGGAAACTAAAATGGCCGTTTTTTATGAGAAAGAGAGAATATAGCACATTGATTGCTGCTTGTTTAAATACTGCTTTAAATGTACTAAGAGGAATTTTATTATTTTCAATCAAATAATCGACAAATTTATTGTCTGCTATTTCTATTATTTCTTCCTTTGTTAAAAAACCTCTTTTTTCAATCTCTTTTTTCAACCTTCCGGGAAAATCAATTGAAGCAAGATTCCCTTTATTAAAATAAAGAACATAGGACTTAAGAACTTCTTCTCCACTTATGGTTAAAACGCCTTGTTTTTCAGCCAGGGAAATCAATTGAAAAAGCTCAAAAAGCCCTAACTCTTTTATTGGACCCTCAATAGGCATTACATCTCTCCCGTGATATTTTTAAGGCGCAGCAAACTTTCAATTGCATCCCTCGCTCTCTTTAAAATTTGTTCATCTTCTGCTTCGTTTACTATATTGTTCCATAAATTCTCTGCTTCTTTATATCTTCCCTGTCTAAAATACAAAGAAGCCAGGAGATGATAAGCTTCAAAGTTTTTACTGTCAAAACCAACCGCTTGTTTTAGACTTTTCATAGAAGCATCAATATTATCCTTATTATATAAAGCTTTTCCTTCCCATAAAGCTAAATCACTGTCAGCTTTTATTATCTCTTTTGCTTCCTTTGCACTTTTTATTACACCATCATAATTTTTGGCCATCAGGTACGTTTTAACTAAAGCTTTCAAAATTCTTTTATCTCTTGGGGCTATTCTTTTCGACTTTGATAAAGCCTCAATTGCTCCCTGTAAATCACCTTCTTTAACCCTCTGATTGGAAAGTTGATAATATCCCTCTGCCGAAGGAGAAATAGAAAGGCTCCTTTCGATTAAAGAAAGAGCTGCTTTCTTTTCTCCCAATTTAAAATCAAGGGATGCAAGCTCCAACAAAATTTTAGTATCTTTTTTCCAGTGAGGAAATTTTTTGAGAAGTCCAATTGCCTTCTTGTATTTCTTTTTTCTTTTTAAATACTGTGCAGAAGCAATATAGGGAAAAGATTCCTGAGGATATTTCTGGTTAAGCTCTTTGGCAAGTTTTAAGGCCTTTTCCCATTCTTTATTTTTCTGATATATTTTTGTCAATAACTTCGAAGCCTCAAGGTTTTCTGGAACAAGGTCACGAAGAACATCTTTTGCCTCTCCAAGTAACTCTTGCTTTTCATATATTCTACCCAAAAGAAGCAGCAATTCTTCGTTTTCCGGTTCTACATTTCTTGCTTCGGACAATAATTCTAGGGCTTTATTTAATTTGTTATCTTTAATTAAAATATTCGCTTTCTGTATTTCTTTCCTAACGTCTATTTTAGGTTTAAGCTCTTCCTCTGGCGTCTCAAAAAGACCTCCAAAGAAATCTTCAGCAGTTTCCTCTCCCGCAACTCTTCCTACTTCCATATCTTTTGTTAGTTCTCTTGCGACAAGAATCCCCAGACGTTCTGAGAAAATATCCACCCCCAATTTAAATCTATTACTCGAATAATACGGATCTATTTCCATAGCTTTTTTCGTAGCTTCTAGTGCCTCATCATATTTTCCTATTCTAGAGAGAGCGAATCCTAGATTATAAAAAGCTTCAGCAAAACTATCATCTCTCTCAACAGCCATTCTGAAGAAATATATTGCATCTTCAAATCGTTCGAGATTCAAGTAAACTGATCCGAGGTAATTGAAAGGAAGGGGGTTTTCACCTTTCATTTCGATAACTTTTTTAAAAAATCTTTCTGCTGTTTGGTAATTGCCTCTTGTCATGTAAACAAGACCAATATTCAAATATGGGTCAGGATATTCCGGGTTTATCTCTTTAGCTCTTTTCAAACAATTAAACGCTTCTTTTGGAGCTCCTGAGTGGTAATAAGCCACTCCAAGATTGTTCCACGAAACAGCATAATTAAGCTCTTTAGAAATCGCTCTTTTATACCAGGAAATAGCATCTTCGAGCTTCCCCAACCGGTGATATGCAATCCCAATATTATTTGCCAATTTAGGTAAATCGGGATCCTGTTTAAGAGCTTCAAGGTAAGCCTTTATTGCCTCTTCGTTTTTACCCATAAACAGGTAAACTTCTCCTATTTGTTCTCTTACAAGAGAATTACTCGGATCAGCCTTTATGGCTTTTTCAAGCTCCTGAAGTGATTCTTTAAACAATCCTTTGTTTTTATAGGCAAGACCCATAGCATAGAACCCAAAAGAAGGGTTTGCCTCAATCTTCTCCTTTGAAACAGAAAGGAAATCTTCATAACCTTTTCTTTTATAAAGACCCAAACTCAAGTTGGCCTCTGTTTTGGCAAAACGAGGATTCAAATTTATTGCTTTTTTTGCTGCTTTAGTCGCTTCATCAAATTTTCCTTCCTCCCCATAGGTAAAAGACAATAAATAATAAGATTCCGCGTCTTTGGGATCAAGCCGGATTGCCGTTTTCAACTCTTCAATGGCCGAGGAAAACATTCCTAAATTATAATAGACTTCTCCCAGATACTTATGCGCAGAAGCATTGTTCTTATCCAAACGTATAGCTTTTTTGAACTGCTCGACTGAAGGCTCATAAAAGCCACTGGCTTTACAAGCCACACCCAACTCCAAAAGAGCCTGAACATCTGATGGTTTCTGCCTTAAATATTTACTATATTGGTTTATAGCCTCATAATAATTACCTATACTTCTATAAGCTTTCGCCAACTCTAATCTGGATTCATAATCATCCGGCTCTTCATCTATTTTAGTTTTCAGTCTCTCAATTTGTTCATCATAATATCCTGTACTTCTATAGATATAATCAAGGTTATTCTTTGCCAGAGTGAAATGTGGATCTATTCCAAGCGCTTTTTTGAGCTCTTCTACAGACTCTTTTACCAAACCTTTATTATAGTAAACAACAGCAAGATTGTTATGTGAACCTGAATCGGTAGACTCGATTTTTTTAGAAAATAATTTTAAGAGCTTTTTTTCTTGCTTAGATATTTCCATTTTAAAGATTTATAACAGATGCATCGCCTTCAAAATATTGCTTAGACTTTCGGAATCCGGTATCAACAAAAGAAAAGCTTCTAGACGACTATCCGTATTTTTGAAATTAAAGATACTTTTAACGCAGAAGACAAATTCTTCCCCGGCAGTAAATTCAAGATAAGCGCTTGAAATTATTGAGCGAAAATCATCCCAAACAATTATCGGCACAGAAGGCAACAGCATTAGCCCGAGAAATTCAGAAATTGCACTAAGGTAAGAACTGCATAGGATATTAGCTACTTCCTTAATCGAAGAAATACCCATTTCGTCGATTTCCGAATAATCCTTTATCTCTTTATCAAGTAAAATACCAACAAGAAGCTTTGCGTCTTTATCGTCCAACACTACAAGATTCCTACCGGTAGCATCGCCGAAAAACTTAGTAAGAGCTGCAACAGCTATACTTCCTTTCAAGTTTAATATTTCGGACGTCTTTTCAATAGGGAAAATTTCTATTTCCGGCACTTTCACTTCAACTTGTTTATTTAACATTTGGCTCAAAGCTGTAGCCGCATGTCCTCCCCCAATATTGGCAGCTTCTTTAATACCATCTAATTGTAAATCTTTAAGATCCTGTATTTTCATAACTCCTCCTATATCTTAAAGCAGGCAAGTCCAAAATTAAACAAGGTTTTCCATCTCCAATCATCGTAATACCTATGTAACCTTTAAGTCTATCGATTGGTGAAGGTAAAGGCTTGACAACTGCTTCCATACTTCCTCTAAAAGTTCCCCCTACAATTGCAAAACGGTCATTCTCGACTTCTACAATTACGCACGGCGCATTTTTGTTTCCATTACTTGAAGAATGTTGCTTTAAAATATTGGAAAGACGGTAAACCGGCAGAATTTCTTTCCTAAGCAACATTACTTCTTTCCCCATAAGGCTTGACATAGAATCTTTAGAAATCGTTAACGTCTCATCAACAAAAGTCATTGGTAACGCGAATAATTGGTTCTCTAAACCAAGAAGATACACTTTTATTATTGACATTGAAAGAGGCATTTTCATTGATATGTTTGTTCCTCTGTCTTTCTCAGTGGTTATGTTAACACTTCCACCTACCGAGCGCACAAGTTTTCTTACTACATCCAATCCAACTCCACGCCCGGAAATCTTGTCGGCTTTTTCCTTAGTTGTAAATCCCGGTGTAAACAAAAATCTTAAGATTTCCGCTTTGGAAAGAGTTTCCATTTCTTCTTCCTCTACTAATCCCCTCTTGAATGCGGCAAGTAGAACCTCTTTCTCATCTATCCCTTTTCCATCATCACTTATCTGTATTAATATATCTCCCTTCATGCTTTTTGCCGAAACTGTTACCTTGCCAACTCTGTATTTATTTAATTTTTGCCTTTCTTCAGGAGATTCAATACCATGAGAAATAGAGTTCCTAATAATATGAATAAGTGGATCTCCGATCCCTTCAAGAAGAGAACGATCGACTTCGATATCCGCCCCGAAAATTTCAATATTTACTTCTTTCCCTAACTTTCTGCTTAAATCTCTAACGTATCGTGGAAACTTATCGAAAATCAAAGAAAGGGGAACTAATCTGATTTTGGTAATAACTTCCTGTAATTCCTTAACACTTCTGCTATGAAGGTCCAGAACTCCTTGAAATTTTTCTTCACCAAAACTTCTAATAATCTTGGATACTTGACTTGTAGTAACAACCAACTCACCCACGAGATTTTGCATTTTATCCAACATATTTACGTTAACTCTTATACCCTCAATCCCGCTGGTGGAAGTTCTTCTTGCAATTTTTTGATCTTTAAATTTAACTGCTTCGACTTCATCAATAGAACCTACCAAATCTAAAATTTTTTCAGGCTCGGCACAACGAACTTTTAATATTCTTCCAATATTACCGGATTTAATCTCCTCGTAAGAGGGTTCCATACCTTCAATTTTCGTATTTTCCTCTATTCTCTGGATAATTACAGCCGCCCTGGCACCTGGGAGGGATACATCCTCTTTGAGTAAAATTTCAACATATGGACGGTCACTAATTCCCGAACTCTCCTCTTCTACGGTTTTTGCCGGGGTATCTAAAGTTTCCAAAAGACCTTCTATTTTATCTATACTCTTAAATACTTCGTCTATTACTTCAGCATCAACCTTTACTTTTTCTCCTTCTTTAAAAATTTCCATTTTTTCTTCGAGATCATGCGAAATGGTTTCTATTTCAGTATAACCAAGCGAAGCAGCCATTCCTTTCAGTGTGTGGAAAATTCTGTAAACCTCAGCAGTTATTTTTTTATTATCGGGTTCTTTCTCAAGCTCAACTATTATTTTATTAAGCTTATCTAAATATTCGCTGCTCTCTTCTTTAAATAGTTTAATATACTCTTTTCTCTGTTCTTCCATAAATTATCGCTTACAGTTTTAAAACCCTCTGCACTGCTTCTATAACTCGCGAAGGTTGAAAAGGT
>CAZALG010000026.1:0-5792 GCA_964485935.1 uncultured bacterium
ACTCGAAATCATTTTAGAATTAAACTTTTCTTCGGAGTCAGTTTTTCTTTAGGTCCTGATGATGGAGATATATATTTCGAAGATACTTATATTAAAGGTGCTAAGAATATCGCGGTTAACGCGAGCCATTCCTATTCTCTTCCGCATAAAGCTAAAAGTTATTTTGTATTTTCCGTTATTGATGAAGGGGCTGTAAGAGAAGATGCTCTTACTTCAAATAGTGAAGTAAAGCGATTAATTAAAGACTTTATACTTGCGAACTGATAAAAAGTCTAAATTATAACTGATTGCTATTTTCTTTTGTTTTCTTATGTATCCAGAAAATAAGAGGAATTAAATAAATTCCATATATAATTAAAATAAGAGGGTTTTTCTCAGGGGTTTTTAGAATAACGTATGGAATTTTTTCTATCATAATCATTATTTTATTCATAGTTAATCCTGTTATCCAGATAAAATTACCTGTTATTTTGCTTAAAAAAGGAAGTAGATAGAAAAGAAAACAGCTGGAGATTAAAGCTCCCGTAAGAGGAATAAGTATTAAATTTGCGATCAGACCAGTTAAAGGTATATATCCGAAATAGTAGGCGACTAAAGGCAGTGTGCCGAGCTGTGCGCTTAGAGTTATAAAAAAAGGAATTATAATCCATTGTTTGAACCATTTGTTTGGTATTTTGTCCAGATGTTCTTTAAGTATATTAAACATGATTAAAATCGAGAAAACTGCTATAAATGAAAGTTGAAAACTGATTCCAAATATGCTTCGGGGCATAAGAAAAATGATGAAGATACCCGCTGCGCAAAGGGTATTTAATGGGTCGGTATTTTTTTCTCGAGATTCGCCTATTACAAAAAACAGGAGCATTATAGAAGAGCGCAAGACAGGTAATCGCAGACCTGTGAAAACCGCATAAACTAAAACAATAATCCCTGAGATTAAAAGAGCCAGATTTCTTTTTAATTGCAAGGTTCTAAGGAAAAGAAAAATAATAATAGAAACAATACCTGTATGGAGCCCGCTAACTGCCAGTAAATGAGCCGCACCGCAGGACTGAAATCTTTTATACATATATGATGGGAGAGATTCTCTTACTCCCAGAGTGATTGCTGAACAAATTTTTCCGATGTCTCCTGGGCATTGTTTTTGTATTCTTTCATCTAAAATCTTTCTAAGAGAAAACAATTCGTTTAAAATAGTGGGTGAAGTTTTGATTGATTTTACGTTTGTTAATTTCGAAAAACCACTTCTTTCCGTAAACTTCCCGCTTCCCGTAACAAAATCTCCGCAATTAGAAGGAAGTTTTGCGTGTAATTCTCCAAAAAAGGGATCCACTATTCTATTGTTAAGATAAAATCCTCTGAAATTTATAGTTGTACCTTTTAGGGGCGTTCGATAGTGTTGATGGATTCCGGCAGAAAAGAAAAGAACGAAGAGAAGCGCGACATCTATTCTTTTTATAGAAAAACCAACAATAGAAAGCAATAATCCCAGTAAAAGAATCCTTACATCCACAAAAGAACCAAAATAAAAACTGGCCAATAAAACAATAAAAACTTTAAATGCAGGCCTTTTTCTTAAGGTTTTATTTATCTCCATTTTTTAAAATTGTCACTTTTATATTAATGAAGAAATATGAAAATTCTAATTTTATTAATGGGTTATCTGTTGATTGAGTCGATGATGATTAATTTTATCTGCTAAAGAATTTTCTTATTCCAGTATGATTCTTTAATTCCTCTAAAAATGTTCTTGCCTTCATGTTATTTCTATCCAGTTTTAAAACTTTTTTTGTATAATTCATTGCATTATTGTATTTTCCGAGCTTTGCATAACATTTGGCAAGATTAAAATTATGCTCTACTATATCTTCGTTTACAGCTGCTTCCAAACACAGGTCCAATCCCTTATTGTCCCTTCCCGAAAGTACCAAAGACAAGCCATAGTAGCTTTTGAAAGTTTCGTTGTCTCTGTCGAGATTGAAAGCTTTTCTGAAATATTTGGATGCGCGTACAGGATCAGCCAGTAAATACCTCATTCCCTGTTCAAACAACTTTTTCCTGCTGTTCTTTCTGTCTTTTTCCTGATCCTCTTCAAAAATCCCCAGATTGCATTCTCGAATATACTTGTTTCTCGGAGCGGAATCTTTGAGTGTGAGGTATGCTTTTGTTATTTTCAGAAAATAAGGAAGAAGTTGCTTTGCCTGTTCGGGAGAGAGATGATCGGGATGGTATTTGGCAGCGAGATTATAATAAGCTTTTTTTATTTCATCGTCTGAAGCTTCTTTAGAAACGCCCAGTATTTCAAAGTATTCCATAGTATATATTGTAAAGATGTGACAAAAAAGTCAAGGGTTTTTTGGTCTTAGGTCGTGGGTATTAGGTTTTAGTTAAAACAAAATAATTACATGTAATACATGTAGATTATATAGAAACAAAAAAATAAAAACTACAGTACCTACAAGATCTACATGTTAAAAAATTTTTGGGGAGGGGATTCTGACTGCTGGCTGCTGGTTTCTGGATTCTCTGTTGAATTTTTACATTATTATCGGCTTTGCTGTTAAATAAAACCTTGACTATTCAACTGTTTTTAATAAATTAATAAAAAAGGAGGCTTTATGAATAGAAAAATGGCATGGATTTCCTGCCTAATATGTAGTCTTCTGTTTTTGATAAGGTATTTGCTAATCAGCGAATTAGAACAAAAAGGAAAAGTAGATTCTTGATATTTCCAATAATGACTGTTTTTCAAATTCTTAGAGACATAATTTTAGTGTCCATACATTTTTTTACCGACAAATGAATATTGAATTTAAAGAAAAAAGAATATTAATGGATAAAAAAGAGATGGGAAGAACTATTGAGAGAATCTCTTCTGAAATTGTAAAAGGCAATCCTGATATTGAAGCTTTATGTATAATGGGTATTAGAAAAAGAGGGGATATTCTTGCCAAGAGGATAGCTGACATTTTGAAAAGAACTACCGCATGGCAAATTAAAGTAGGTGTTCTGGATATAACATTGTATAGAGATGATTTAACAATATATGGCCCTAAACCTATTATTGGTTCAACGTATTTTCCCTGCTCTATAGACGGTAAAGAGGTTCTTTTGGTCGATGATGTAATTTATACTGGAAGAACAATAAGGTCTGCACTTGATGAGATAATGGATTACGGACGTCCCTTGAGAATAAAGCTTGCCGTTATGGTTAATAGAGGAGGAAGAGAACTTCCCATTCTTCCCGATTACACAGGTATTTCAGTAGAGCTAAAAGAGAGAGAAGAAATTCAGGTTCTTCTTGAAGAAACGGATAAAGAAGATAAAGTTAAAGTGGTAGAGATATCCGATGGGATTAGATAGAAAAGATTTACTGGGAATTCAAGACTTATCCAACAATGAAATTGAGGAAATTTTGACTACCGCTGAATATATGGAGGAAATTTTAACACGACCTATAAAGAAAGCCCCTACTCTTCGCGGTATTACAGTGGCCAACCTATTTTTCGAGCCCAGCACAAGAACCTTGAATTCCTTTGTTCTTGCCGAGAAAAGACTTTCAGCCGATTCCATTAACTTTTCAGCTGCATCGTCTTCCGTTTTGAAAGGAGAAACATTGCTTGATACGGCAAAAAATATACAGGCGATGGAGGTTGACATAATGGTGGTCAGACATTCTGTGCCGGGTAGTCCTCATTTCCTGTCTGAAAGGCTAAAAGCATCCGTAATAAACGCGGGAGACGGGTGTCACGAGCATCCCACTCAGGCGTTATTAGATATTATGACTATAAAGAAAAATTTCCCTACCTTTAAGGGTTTGAAAATCGCTATTATCGGAGACATTAAACATTCCAGGGTTAGTCGTTCCCTGATTTTGGGGCTTAATAAAATGGGAGCTAAGATTACAGTATGTGCACCTCCCACGCTTTTACCTCTCTGGCTTGAGCCTTTTAAGGTGGAATTTGAGTATAGTTTAGAGAAAACACTTCCGGGAAAAGATATTCTCTATATCTTGAGAATTCAGAAAGAGAGACAGGAAGAGAGCTTTCTCCCTTCCCTAAGGGAGTACATAAAGGACTATTCTCTTACATATGAAAAGCTTAGAAAGTTTGCATCAAAGGATGTGGTCATAATGCATCCCGGCCCAATTAATAGAGGAATAGAAATTGAGTCGAAGATCGCAGATTCGGAGTATTCTCTCGTTTTGAATCAGGTAACTTCTGGAGTTGCTGTTAGAATGAGTGTTCTTTATCTTTTATCCCAGAGGAAATTAAATGAATCTGAAAATTAAAAACATTCATCTTTTTGATCCTTTGAATGGAATCGATGAAGTTGGGACACTCTTGATTGATAAGGGGAAGGTCGTAAAGGGTTCGAAATCTTCTGCCAAGCAAGAAATAGAAGGAAAGGGTTTATACCTTTTTCCTGGTTTCGTCGATGTTCACTCCCATTTTCGAGAACCCGGTGCTGAGGATGCGGAAACTATAGAAACCGGATCAAGAGCTGCAGTTAAAGGTGGATATACAAGTGTATGTGTAATGCCTAACACGGATCCACCGATTGACAATGAAGGTGTTGCCCGTTTTATTAAGGAAAAAAGTGAAGAAGTTGGTCTTTGCAGGGTTTTCCCTATAGGTACTGTAACAAAAGGGAGAGAAGGAAAAGAGATTTCAGAAATGTCACATCTCTATGAGGCTGGTTGTGTTGCTTTTAGCGATGACGGGGATTGTGTAATGAATTCATCTGTAATGCGTAACGCTTTGGAATATTCAAAGTTATTCAACGTTCCGGTAATTGACCATCCTGAGGATGTTTTTCTCTCTGGTAAGGGACAGATGCACGAGGGTTCTGTTTCTACCGAGTTGGGCTTTAAAGGTATACCTGATATATCCGAATCAACAGTTGTGGCAAGAGATATTTTGTTATCGAAGTTTACACAGGGGAAAATTCACCTCGCGCATATTTCAACGGCGGATTCGGTTAAACTGATTAAAGATTGGAAAAGCGATAAGGTGACTTCTGAGGTTACTCCTCATCATTTGCTTCTAAGCGATGACGAAATTAAGAATTTTGATCCAAATAAAAAGATGAAACCTCCATTAAGGACCAAGTACGATGTTAAAGTCATGCAAAAAGCAATAAAAGAGGGTTTAATAGAAATTGTGGCAACCGACCATGCTCCGCATCCGGATTATAAAAAAGAGCTTGAATTTACAGAAGCAGCTTTTGGTGTGACAGGTTTGGAAACTTGTTTCGCGGTTTTATACACAGAACTTGTTAAAAAAGGAAAGATTGGTCTGGATAGACTAATTAAAATTTTAACATCGTCTCCCGCCATGATATTTAATTTACCTTTTGGAGAGATAAAAGAAGGCGCAACTGCAGATTTTACAATTGTGGATCTAAAAAATAGTTGGCAGGTCACCGCGGATATTTTTGCTTCAAAGGCGAAAAATTCTCCTTTTATGGGCCGAAAATTAGAAGGAACCGTTAGATACTGTATAGTTGAAGGAAAAACAGTTTTTAAAAACGGTGATTTTTAAATAAAGAAAAATGAAGGAAAAATTTAGCCCGACGTATTTAGAAATTGCCAGTACATATGAAAGCAAACTTCTTGATACTCTTGAAGAAAGTGTAGGAGATAAAAGCAGCTTTGAATACTATAGAAAACTTTTGGCGAGATATTTAAAGCCAAAATCTATTAAAACTACTTTTTTCGATTTTATTAACGAGCACAACGTTAAAATATTTTTTGAGATTGGGAATGATGATATTGCTTATCTCCGTGATAT
>CAZALG010000026.1:5802-13592 GCA_964485935.1 uncultured bacterium
ATATATTTGTTAGATTAAAGGAAGATAAATTATATAAAAAAGATAAGAAATTTTTGTGTGATTTATTTCTTAACGCTTTAGATAAAGGCGAGCATTTTTTTATAATACTTTTATCGGCTTTAATTGAATTATATCCGTCCGAATTGACAGAAGGATTCAAAGACGCTTTAGTAGTTGGAAAGAGGTTGATTGATATTGTCTTGGAAGGTGTGCCCGAGCAAGAAATTAAACCTTTTTCGAGATTGTTAACAAGGGAACCTATTTTTCTAGGATTTCCCGCGCGTAATTTAGACATCGCTGACCTGAAACGTTTTCTTGCTCCTTACGGCTTAAGCCCTTCTGTGTTTATGAAAATACATGATATTTTGATAGAGGATTTTGCGGAAAGGGAATCGGGCGATATAATTTCTCTATTTAAAAATTCTGAGATAACCAGTACACAATCTTTAAGAAATTTTCCTTTCGAAGATTTTTTCACCCTGTCTAAAAGTATTTTACAAACTTTAGCAAAGATAGCTTCCGGGAAGGCAGGCAAAGCAAAAAAGAAGTTAATGGAAAGAGATAGGTTTCTGGATGGAAAGGATATGAAGGTTCGGGAAGAGACCAACAAATTTCTTCAAAAAAGTCTTAATAAATTACAAAGTTTGATAGGTGTGAAGAATCAAGATTTATCTGTAGCGCTTACAAACGTTCAAGAAGAGATTACAAAGCTTGAAGAAACGCTGAAGCTGCACCTTAGAATGGTTCAAGAACTTAAAAATTCTGGTGGAGCATTGAAAGATGAAATTGATCAGAACAAGATCCTTCAGGGTATAAAACCTCAGGATATAACTGCTTTGTTGCCACCTGTTTCTTCCTGGGTAATTGAAAAAACAGTATTAGAGTTTTGGAAGGCGCAGCCATTTTTGGCTATAATAAGCCCTGCTTCTGAAAAAGCTATCATTCATTTTCTGAGAAAAGAGGAAAGAGCTGCTAAAGATAATCAGCTTTTTTCTAAGTTGAGTTCTGATTCGAAGAGATCTTTCCTGCCGGACGTTAAAAAAGTAATTTATAATTATAAGTCAGTTTTCTATGAAGTTCTTGAGGTTATATACGTTCGTGATATTATTAGCAACATTATAGAAATATGGCCGCCGTCGGTTGATTTTGATAATACAAGGTCAAGAATGACAGGAGACAAAATAATCCATGCCGTGGGTCTGGATTTGTTGCCGAAAGGGAAGTTTTATAGATTTTCTAAGACAGGTAAAATTGAACCTAAGATAGATAGAGAAAATCTCGAATTAAAGGAGGAAATTTCTAAGGTTCTCCGGAAGAAATTCTCTTCTCTCGTTTCCTCGCTAGTTTATGATATAAGAGGTTCTACTTTTATGTCTCATCGATTGAAAGATGCTGAAAGAGAAAGATCTATTCTTAGTTTATTCCAGACTCGTATTTTTGAGGCTTCCAAAAAGGGGTCTGCTTTTATATTAAAAGATACAGGGGATGGAGGAATTCTTTGGTTCGGGAGTAATTCTCAAAAGCTTTATAGAAATATTTACAAAACTTCTCAGACGAGATCAGGTTCAATTGTGCGTTATTCTACGGCACTTGAAGATGAGTTTAATATTTTGCCTCATTTAAAGAGCGGAGAGATGGCAATAAGAACGGCTTTAAATATGGTCAAAGCTGCCGAAAAATTCGTTAAGGAAAATTATGTCAAATACAGGGCTTGGTTTGGCGAAATAACGGAAAAAGAAATTTTCCATGAGGGTATTACTTATGCGTTGTTGCCACCTCAGTTTAAATCTTTGTTTAGACTGGGAATTGGAATTGCCAGTGGTAGCCCCGGTAAAGATTTAATTTTTACCCCAAACGCTTTTGGAGATCCTGATTTGAATGGCATTCTCGTAGATGAGGGAGCATTGCTATCTTCGGGTAGGAGCCCTGAGAGGTCGGTTATATTAATAGATAATAATACACTAATAAATCTAATGCTGAATTCTGACAATTATTTGCTAACAGAACCCCTTAAAAAAGGTGATTCAGAAAAAGAAATTGTCAACAAACTACTTTATATATTGAAAACAGAGGAGAAGGATCGTTCATTTTTCTTTGATGGTTTTAGTGTCTCACCTGTTGGCATTTATCATTTGGACCAACAAGATAAAAGAAAAGCTTTAGAATTCGACGTACCAAAGGATTTAAAACTTACTGTCAATGAAAGTGGAGAACTTGAGGTTAAAAAAGAAAGAATTAAAATAATATATGAAGTTTTACCCGAGGAAAAAGATGGAGAAGAATAAAGTTCAAGGAATAGGGGAGATTTTAAAAGCTATTAATTCGCCTGATATTGAGATTGATGAAGTACTTGAGCTTATTATGGAAAATGTTTCCCGGCTCCTTGATGCAGAAGCATGGTCTTTGCTCCTTTTGGATAGGGAAAGAGAGGAACTTGTTTTTAAAGAAGTAATTGGAGAGAAGAAGAACAAATTAGAAGGGAAAAGGATGCCAATTGACAAAGGCGTTGTGGGATGGACGGTAAAAAATAAGAAACCGGCGATCGTAACTGACCCTTATATGGACAAAAGATTTTTTCAGAATATTGATAAACAGACGGGCTTTATAACAAATACTATTTTATCTGTTCCTTTACTGAGTAAAGGAAAGATATTGGGTATAATAGAAGCAATAAACAAGAAAGATAAAACCCCTTTCAATAAAGAAGATTTAAGCCTTGTAAGCAATTATGCTGAACATGCGGCTATTGCTCTTGAGAACGCAAATTTGGTTCAAAATCTCAAGGCAAAAGTTGGGCAATTAACGCTTATTTTTGATATTAATAAAACTATTACAAGCATTCTTGATCTGGATAAGCTTTTAAAAAAGAGTACGGAGTTGATTCAAAAAGCATTTGATTATTACTTTGTAGGAATAGCTCTCGAAGAAGGTTCCAGTGTTATACTTAAAGGGTTCTCCGCGAAAGAAGATATCGAACCGGAAAAAGAAGTGCAAAAGGGGGAAGGGCTGGTAGGGGAGGTCTTGAAAGAACAAAAAATGATCATTTGTCAAAATACGGAAAAAGAGAAGTCGTTTAAAGATTTTAGTGATAAGTTTAAGTCGGAAATGGTTGTTCCAATTAAAAAAGGGGAAAAGCTAATTGGGATAACAGTTATAGGTTCTCCTCTGAAATACGCTTTTAACAAAGAAGAAGCCAAAATCATAAAAGAAGTTTCCTATCAGCTTGGGATAGCTATCGATAATGCAAGACTTTATGAGAAAATAAGATTAGCAACAATCACAGACGAGCTCACGGGTCTTTATAATTCCCGTTATTGCAATGAATATTTGCCTTCTATAGTAGAGGAATGGAATAAGTCGGAGAAAAAGGGAGCCGTGATTTTCATGGATCTTGATTATTTTAAAAATGTAAATGATAGTTATAATCATTTAATTGGAAGTAAAGTGTTACGTCTCGTGGGCAAAGAAATAAAAAGCAAAATAGGAGAGGGAGATCATGTTGGCATACGGTACGGGGGAGATGAATATGTTATAGTTCTGCGAAGGGTAGATTTAAAAGGGGCGATCGAATTCGTTAAAATGCTTAAAGATTCGATATCGAAGAAGAAATTTTGCATAAAAGATGAAGAAAAAACAATAGAAGTTAAAATTAATGCAAGTTTTGGCATAGCATGTTATCCAACAGACAGTGAAAATTTCTACGATTTACTTCGGCTTTCAGATCTGGCAATGTACTTTGTTAAAGGAAGAGGTAGAAATAATATAGCTTATATAAATGTGGAAAAAGCGATTTCATTAATTGATGAGCCAAAAAATACTTGACAGATATTCAAATCTAAAGTTTCCCGTAACCTTAGCTAAAGTTGATAATCAGTATACTTCTCTTCAGAACAGTATACCCGATGGGAGTTCGGTGGAGTTTCTTGATTTGGGAGATACGGAAGGAATGAGAACGTACGAGAGAACACTGGTTTTCTTGCTTGATTATATTTCTAAAAAAAGAGGAGTTACAATTAAAATTGAACATTCCTATGGTAATGCAATATTCGGTAGATTCCTGAAAGGAAGATTAAAATTAAATTCGGTTAAAAGGGAAATGGAAGATCTGATAAAGAAAAATAAGCCCATTGAGAGATCAATGCTTCCAAAGTTAGAAGCAATGCATTGTTTATCCGGCAGGGAAGATGATATAAATATTCTTAAAAATCTTGCAGTATCTTATATTCCTGTTTATAAAATTGATGGGTTTTCAGCTTACTTTGCTGGACCTCTTTTACCGAATACTAACTTTCTTTCAACTTTTGATCTAAAATCGGTAAAAGGAGGATTTTTACTAATTCTTCCGTCTAAAGAGAATCCATTAACTGTTGACAGCGTCGAGAAAAGAAGAAAGCTTTTTAATGCTTATAGAGAGGCAGAAAAAGAAGCAGAAATCTTAAGAATCTGGGGTGTGTCTCAACTTAATCGATACATTATAAGAGGAAAAATATCCGAGATTCTAAAGATTGCAGAAGTTATCCATAGCGAAAAAATAACCGATATTTGTAAAAAGATTGTTAAGAGAAGGAGGAAAGTTAGGGCTATTTTAGTGGCTGGTCCTTCTTCCTCCGGTAAGACCACTTTTTCCAAAAGACTTGGTATTCATTTACGCTTACACGGTATCGAACCTATTTATTTATCACTTGATGATTACTTTCTTGAAAGAGAAGAAACTCCTTATTATAAAGACGGTACACATTTTTTCGATGCATTTTCAGCTTTGGATATTGATTTGTTCAGAAAACATATCAATAATTTATCGAAGGGGAAAAAAGCAGAAAGGCAATATTTTGATTTTAAAACTGGGAAAAGGGAGAAGAGCGGTGAAATTATCGAATTAAAAGAAAATAGTATGCTTATTATCGAAGGGTTGCATTGCTTTAACCCAGAATTGATGGCAGGTATACCATTAGAAACTTTTCTTATATATGTTTCCCCCTTAACCCAGGTGAATATTAACAGAGTCAACAGAATCCCGACAAGAGACCTAAGACTTTTGAGGAGAGTTTTCAGAGATACAAGGTATAGAGGTTATAATGCTGACTATACTTTAAGAAAATGGGAGTCAGTTAAAGATGGTGAAGAACAATTTGTTTTTCCTTATCAGGAAAGGGCCGATGTGATGTTTAACTCGTCACTCGTTTATGAACTTGCAGTTTTGAAGGGTTTTCTCGAAATGCCTTTAAGGTGTGTTACCACCAGTTCTCCTTATTATTGTGAGGCTCTCAGACTTTTAAATTTCCTGGATCATTTTCTTAATATTCCGGAAAAAGAAATACCCCAAACTTCTATACTTAGAGAATTTATAGGAGGTAGTACCTTTTTTTACTAAAAGTGGACGATTGGAAGTTGTAACTTACCTTTTTGCCTTTTTGAACCTTAAGGAAAGCAATACTTTATCTTCGTTAATTTTAATCTTTACATTGTGTTGATTAAGAATTAATCTGATAAGAGGTATATCTAAATATTTTGTATCTGAATCTCCCGTTAACGGATTGTCAAATTGAAAGATAGGGGCATTCTCCAGAGCCGAAAAATCATCTATCAAAGATTTGAAACCTTTAAAATTAAGATATATATACTTACTTTTTTCCTCTAATTCAACCCGTGAATCTTTACTTTTCTTCTTTAGTCCAATAGTAAATAACTGCTTAAATGATTTAACTAACCACTTGTAATTGCCAAAGATGAACAATTCCTTGCCTTTCGTATTCAACTTGAAAGGAACGTGATTTAAATCCGAAATTATTTCATTTAGAACTGATTTAAGGTCTACTTTTTCATTAACCTTAATAGCTTCATCTGTTTCTATTTCAGCAATATCCAGAAGTTTTTCTACCATATCTTTCATTTCCAAAGACGAATTATAGATTACCTTTGCCATCTCTTTAAAATTTTTCTGAAGTTTTTCTTGGTCTTTTAAAAGACTTGAGAGCCCCATAATAGGTGTAAGTGGCGTTCGCAAACGATGAGACAAACCGGACACGAAATTGGCGTTAACTTCCTGTAGGTATTTTAACCTATTAAGTTCTGCCCGCTCAGTAATATCGTTAATCTGTACGATTAAATATTCTTTCTCTATGCCGGAAGAAATTATTGCTTTGGCTTTGGACAGTTCAAGATTTAGATGGCTCTCTTTTCCGTTTTTACGAATAACAGCTTCAAAGCTTCCTCTTTTTTTGATGGACTTGATGTTTTCCAATATATCACGGTAAGGTAAAACTTTTTCGAGATATTTTCCCTCAATATTTTTTATATAGAGCATTTCTGCTGCTAGCGGGTTAGCTTTTCTGATGATGCCTTTCTCATCTAAAATTATTATACCTCCAGGTAAAGAATTTATAATAGAGTTTAGAAATTCTTCAGATTTCAAAAGTCTTTCACTAAGAAGGGTCATTTTAAGTTCAGAAGAAACCTGGGCTGCTAATTGTTCTAATATTTCCTTACTCCTGTCGTTGTAGTCTCCTCCCTGACTATTAATCACCTCAATCACTCCGATGGTTTTCCCATCTATAATAAGAGGTGCTGCAAGCAGAGATTCTGTATTGAAACCGGTTTGCTTGTCAAATTTATCCGTATAGCCGGCATTCTTGGGTCGGTTAACAACAAAAGCCTTTCCCTCCCGCGCAGTTCTACCGGCTATTCCTTCTCCGATTTTTATTCTTTTTCCCTGCAATTCAGATGATGCGGGACCATTAACAAACTTAAAAACCAGTTCGTCGGTGTTATGATCGACAAGGAATAAGGTTGCAGCTTCGCTTTGAAGTACTTCCTGCGAAAGATCGAGAATCCTTCTCAAAAGTTCGTTAAGATTTTCGCTTTCAGTTATCTTTTCCCACTTCTTCTCTAATTGCATTTTTTTTCAATAAATGAACTACTTTATTCCACAGAAGCTCTAAATCCGGAGGTTTGGTTACAAACTCAACATCTAATTTTCCTTTAGCAATAATCTCTACATCTTCTTTTAGATGTTCGTATGCCGTACATATAATTACAGGAAATTTAAAACCTCGTTCAATTAAATTCTGGAGAACTTCTAATCCATTTTTTCCTCCCATTTTGATGTCAAGTACGACAAGATGGTAATTGTTTTTGCCAAGTTTCTTGCTGGCATCAAACCCGTTATCCGCTGTATCGACCTCAAAACCTTTTAGTTCGAAAAATTCCTTAAATAAGTATAAAATGGAAGGAGTATCATCTGCTACCAATACTTTAGCCATTCCCCCCCCTTTTTTTAGGTAGTTCAATTGTAAATTTTGTTCCTTCTCCTTCTTTACTATCTACGAAGATCTTTCCTTTATGCGAAGAAACGATTCTCTGGACGATTGAAAGTCCCAGACCTGTTCCGTTTTTCTTGTTGGTTACAAAAGGCTCAAAAATTTCATCCTTTTTAGATTCAGGAATACCTGAACCATTATCTGTTACCTTTGTTACAATATACCCGTTTTTCTCGCTTAAATTAATATCTATCTGTCCCCCCTCGTTTAATGCATCACACGCGTTATTGATTAGATTATCAAAAACTCTCCTAAGTTTATCTCTGTCTGCTTCAATTTCATAATTTCTTCTATCGTGTTTAAATTCGATTTTAACTTTTTTCTCTTTTATATTTTTAGACTTTTTGAAATTATTCATAACTTCATGCAGAAAGGACACATAATCGAATGCCACGAAATTTAACTTGTGGTCTTTTGAGAAATCAAGCATGTCTCCTATTAATTCATTTATTATATTTGCAGCCTTTAAAATTT
>CAZALG010000027.1:0-13520 GCA_964485935.1 uncultured bacterium
CAGGCTTGTGTCGCTTCGTGTTCGCAAGGCGCAATAGAGATAGAGTCAGATTGAAGTTTTGTTAATTAGTTGATTGGTTAATTGGTGAAATTATTATACTGTATAAAGAGAATAAATTTTAGAGACAAGGTCCCATTTTCAAAAGTCCCGGTAAAAAATACAAATAAAAAATCCTTTTTAATCTGCGTTCATCTTCGTCCTATTATATTTTTTTTTCTCCTCTGTATTTCTTTGCCTTCTTTGGCTGGTACCAAGGGTCAAATTGAAGGTATGATAGTTGATGCAAAAACCGGTAAGGCGCTGTCTTATGTAAACGTAATAATAGTAGGAACCAGTTTGGCGGCAGACTGTAAGAGTGACGGTTCTTACCACATAATGAATATTCCGCCCGGCGAATATGAGATTCAGGTCAGAGGTATAGGTTATCTGCCTTTGACTGTTGGAGGCGTTATTGTGGAGGCAGATCACAGTACCAAACTAAATTTTGAGTTATTTACTCCAAAAGAATTTGAAGGAAAATATGTAACTAAAGAGGCAGAAAAAGAAATTCTGAAAATAGACGTTTCTTCAAGAAGATATTACTCGGATATTAAAGAGATAAGAGAAGTTCCTCTTATTTCAGACCTCGAAGATTATATTTCTTTTTTCCCTTTGCAGAACAGATTGGGTTTTATGGAAAGAGAAAATACCTGCATTTTATATATTGCCGATGGTTTTACGATAATGGACAATATACTTAATACACCGGCTATGATGCCGCCCCTATCTGCAGTTGAAAATGTTATTATTCTTGACGGAGGTTTTGGTGCCGAGTATGGGAATATGAGCTTCCCTGTTATTAACGTTATAGAGAAAGAAGGGGGTCGTAATCCCTATCATGGTTCGGCTAATCTGCAATATACTTTTCCTCATATGCCGCATTTTGGGAACAGTATATTTAGCTCTGAGAACGTACACATTCGTCCGTTTGTCAATACAGCTGACAGTTTGTGCTGGAAGGGTACCTCCGTTTTGCCGGAAGAGGAGGCGGATGAGTATGAGCCCTTTGAAGGTTGGATAGAATATGCTATGAACCGAAGAGAGGTAGGTGATACTCTTACTCCGGAGGAGTGGAGAGATTTATTCAGGTATGTATATAGAGTCGAAGGCAGTGAAAATCTGGGTCAAATTCCCGGAAGTTATGGAGATAGAGGAGGGCAATTAATTGATTTTAGTTTTGGAGGGCCTTTTCCGGGTATAAACATTGTCACTTTTTGGGTTTCAAATGTCAGAAGAGTAGAGCCTTTTTCTCTTCCAGTAACAAGAGAAAATTATGTGGGAAATAAAACTGACTGGAGAATAACATTCCATCTAAAGCCGGAGTTAAAGCTTAACATTAAAGGTTTGTATGAAGACATAGAAACAGTTACCTCTGATTCGAGAGCAATATACTACAGTGGCGAAATTTGGTCGCAGAGCGGAAATATACTTAATAGCATTGCCGGAAAGGATTTTATGTACTGGGTTGATGCTCTTAATCCCTACGATATTAATAGATACGGATGGGGTTTGGATTTGAACCATTCTCTCAGTCCGGATACATACTATACTTTAAGGCTTTTTTACTCGAGTTTTCGGCATTCGTCAACTCCTATTTGGAGGGATGAAGGATCCGGAAGAGATTTCAGGGATACTTCAGATATCATATCTTTTGGAAATATAAGTATACCCAGAGAAGTACCATTTGGTTATGAAAGCTTTTCCGATAACGAATGCTATTACCGAAATTTATTGCCGAATGATTTCTTTTTTAGTAATTTTGGGAGAGCAGAGGAAGATGCTTCCTGGATTAATACTTTTAATTTTAGTTCTGAGGTAACAAAAGAGGTCAGCCCTCATCACGAGCTTAAAGGCGGAATTCAAATTAATTATGATAGGATACATTCATATTTGTCTACCGCTGTTGCCGGTGAACCAGGAGAGCTTATAGAGGAAGTTGACTGGAGTGGCGAACCTTTTCGGTCAGGTTTTTATGCCCAATATAAGTTTTCAGGTAAAGACTTGATTGCTAAATTCGGTTTAAGATTAGATTACTATAAACCTGATAGTAGTAATTCCACTTGGGCAATAAGTCCTCGTTTGGGGATGTCTTATCCGCTGGGAGAGTTAGGTAAATTTTATTTTAATTATGGTTATTTCTATGAGTTGCCCGAAACCGAGAAACTTCTCGGCGAGTATAATGGATTTGGTGATTCGATTGTATACATTGGCAATCCTCATTTGGATTTCCCAAGGTTAATTTCTTACGAGGTGGGTTTTGAAAAGGATTTCTTTGATCAGTATTTGGTTAGTGTTTCGGGCTATTTTAATGATTATAATAAACAAATAGGAGATATAAGATATGATGAAGGAGGTATTTCTTATACAACTTATGCAAATAATGTGTGTGGCAATATACGAGGATTTGAATTTTCTTTGAGAAAGAGATACGGCAAGCTTTTTAAGGGGCTTTTTGTTTATAATTCAGAGACGGGTTCTTACTATAAATTTGGATATAGCGAGGTTCAATTAAAATACAGCCCTGAGATTCGTATTCTTCTAACTTTTGGCACTCCAGATGAATGGGGAAAGGTGCTGAAGAATATTTCTACCAGTCTTCTTTATACGAGAACAGGTGGCAGTTATTTTAGTTACGACCCCTATGCCCCGGATCCTTTTTCTGCCGATGATCCGGCTTACATTAACAATCTTAAATGGCCGGATGAAGGTTACTGGAATTTGCGCTTGAGTAAAAATTTCTCACAAGAAAGATTTGATATTAGCTTTTTTGCAGAGGTTAACAATCTTTTTGACGTCAAGTATATAACAGGTGATCATTGCTTTAGAGTTGATTCCGCAAATACAGATAAAATAGAATATTTACGTTCTCTTCATTTGCCTATGTATGGGGACGCAAGATATGCTTCGGATACTTTGCTTATTGGAGGGAATGATAAGGTGGGAGAAGTCGATAAGGATTATATAGACAAACCGGCTCTCGAGTATTTATATTACACCAATCCGAGATTTCTGAGGATGGGTTTAAGAGTTGACTTTTAGATTAACCACAAATCCACGGAGACAAGAATAGAATAGAACGCAGATAAACGCAGATTTATTTAGATTTTTCTTTGTTGTTTTTTTACTCGAAACATAAAACCCTTAACACGGAACTATAATTAACCACAAAGCCCACAATCTTTTTCTTTCTTTTTTCTAACTCAACTACTTGACTTGGATCCGAAGAATTTATTATAGCCTAACCTATTCTGCTTTGAAAACCTGATAACTGTGAGGCCATATATAGGAATCAAAAACTGTATTATTGCCTTCGATTCTCCCCTGTATTTCGCGATTCGATTGTATCTCAACAAGATTTTTGAATTTTTTATCCAGAACGATTTGAATGCTCGCGCCGTGATCCTTAAAGGAATGTACTATAAAAGTGTTGTTGTCGTACGCAAAAAGACTTATTTTACTGGGGCTTTTAACAGTAACGTAAAAGTTTTTCATTAGTATTCTTTTGATTAAGGATAGAACTTCTTTTGGAAATTCGTACAATTCGCCAAAATTTTCCGGTATTACAAGAACGTAAAGTTTACCTTTCCCATAACTTGCCTGTTGTAGAATAGGATAACCAACTTCGCCATCTAAAGCAGTAAGAAGTTCCCAGGAATCATTTGTCGCATACCGGATCTCCGGAATCATTATGTCATTTTCTGAGACGTAAACATCTCGCCAGTCATAAAATTTATGCACCATAGTTTTTTTATCGGTATATTCCAGTTCTACAATATCTTCGATACCTTTGCCTTGAAGTGCTTTATACAAACCGGAAGTAATCATAACTTCTTTACCATTTATCAGTTGTTTTTTTATTTTCTTAATAATATCCTTATCGAAGCTGGCTTGCTCGGTCAGGAAAACCATTTTTTCATCATACGGGAATTCAGGCGTAATATCCACAGGAATACCCAACATACCGATGTAATTAGGAAGAAAATCCTCTCCATATGAGTTATAGGGCTTATAGCATTTAATCCCGATAGGGTTTCCAAGTTTATCAAGAAAAGCATCTGCTTTCTCAAGACTATATCCGGCAACCGGGGCGATTATACTTATTGGTTTTGAAGAACCATCTTCCTCTATGATAGATTCCAGCAATAACCCGAAACAAAATAAAGTCATTTCTTTAGGTTTGGCAAACATTGTTAAACTGAGCTGTTCCGCGTATCTATCGAGATATCGACGGGCAAAAGGATCTACCCATCCACCTCCATTTCTTCCAGGAGCAACGTTCTCAAAATATCGCATTATGGCATAGCTTTGATAAGGTTGTAAATGTTGGTGAGTATAAACGGGATCCCTGGTTTCGGTGCCCGTATAAATCATATCAAATATCTTAGATTCTCTCTCTAAATCATATCCGCAGTTTTGAAAATGATCATACCAGTTTGGATATTTTATAATTATATTTGTATTAGAATTTATTTTCTTAATTGGTTCTATAATAAGCTTTCTTGACGCTTCTTCCATTATGTCTAAACGGAAACGAGTCCAGCTTTTCTTCCCTTTAGCTTTAATACTGGATTCCCATTTTGTATTGGCAAACCAGAAATCGTCCAGTATAATTTCATCAAACATGCTTGCAGTATATTCTGAAATCTCTTTGATCTTTTTACGATGTTCGTCGTTTGTTAGACAAAAACTCTCAAATTGGTGACCTTCTTTTCGGCAGAAGGTAATACCTCCGGAAGTTTCAATCCCCCTGTCATCAAAGAATTTCTTGACCTTTAACATTGTTTTTTTATCAACCATATCCATGCTTCTAAATGTTTCGAGATAAACTTTGTCAATATCCAGATATTTATCAAGCAAGTTATAGTTCTTTTCAAGCCAGCCCAAATCAGCCATTTTTTTTACATCACGAACTGGACAATATATGGCAAGCCTAAAATTTTTATACCCGTCTTTTGCTAATAAACTTAATGAAACAGGAATTAGGCAAAATAAACATAAGACCAATTTGTTTAATATACTCTCCATTTCTATAACCCCTTTTTTTATTAAATAATTGTTATACTGTAGTGAGTATTTGTCAACTACCCATTTTTTGAATATCAGAGAATTAGGATATTTGAAACAAAAAGTTAACTGACAGTAATTCATAATAAAATTGATTTGCCGGCATTATTAAAAAAAATGGGAGTAAGCAAAAAATTGATTTATGCTTGACAATCTAAAGTTTTATATTATCTTTCAAGTAATTAATAGATATTATTCACAGTTTGAATGGGAACACAAAAAATGAATATTGGTAATATTTTAGGAAACGTTATTGATGAAATGTCGATTGTAGTTTTGTCGAGACGGAAGGGTAAAAGTACTCTTCTGCAGAATGAAGTATCGTTTAGTAACTGGCAATATTTACCCTTCATTGGTTTTAATGTTTATGAGATGACGTAGGATTTACTTCAATGTTTTTTCATCCGGGATTTAGTTTATAAGTTAAGCTATTATAAGATTAAGTTAATATTTGAAGAAGGAGGAACAATATGAAGAGATTTTCTTTACTAATTATTTTAATCGGACTGTGCTTTTTTGCTAGTAGTTGTTTTTTCGGGTCGGGGTCAAAGGCTAAAGTCTATATAACCACCGATAGTTACGGCGGTACGCTGACGGTTGTTAAGTTTCTGGAACCTGCTGCAAATGCCGGAACAGAACCAAATGTATATTCAGATTATACTGGGACTACCGTGTACAACGGATGGACATGGTATATCTACGAGGTATCCAGTGGGGAATACGATGTTTATGCTGAACGAACCGGTACCGGTGAGAATAACGGACGAGCCCGGATTCATCTCGATGCTGGAAGTGATCTAAACGAGTGGGCAGCCGTATATTTTGATGAAGGTGGCAATCTCTGGGGCGAAGAGGGAGGAGGCGATTTTAGCCCTTATCTTTACAATTATCCTTAGTATATTTTAGCTGCGTGTTTCGTAGAATTAATGAGAATAGTAAATATTAACTAAATCTACGGTTTATATAATTCCATACTCTGGAATCCCAATTTCATTACCAATTTCCTTAAAATAGAATTGAAAATAAAATGTGATTTTATATTCTTTGCCAATATATTTCTTCTTAATCTCCTTGTTTTTTTATAGTAGCGTTTTTCGAAATTATCTGTTGATTTACACAGTACTTCAGCCAGAATAAGTGCACTTTTGAAAGCGTAACTGATGCCTTCGGCAGAACTTGGACTTATCCAACCACCGGCTTCACCCAGGAGAGCAATTCCTTTTGTGCCGGTAGAGAGCTGACGTATGCTAACGGGTCGCATTATAAAAGCGCCTTCTCTTTTCTTGGGTTTACCGAATTGGAATCCAAAATCTTCAAGTTTTTCTTTCAACAACAAAAATTTTCCCGATGCTTTGTCGTTCGGATTCAGAGCCGCACCGATAATGAGATGGTTCCCTTTGGGTATAGTCCAGCAATAATAATCAGTAATTTCCGGGTCAAATACCGTGGAAAAGTATGGGAATTTACTATTGTCGGCTTCAACCCATTCCTGAATAGCGAAATAGGGTTTTGAAGAATGGTGTTTTAATACAGATTGTTTGTGTACCAGAGAGGATGCTCCGTCTGCTCCTATTAATATTTTAGTTTTATCTATATATGTATTATTTTTATCGGCAAATCTTATTTTGAAACAGTCTTTATCCTGTTCATATTTTTTGAATTCACAGCCGAGTCTTATATCAACATTTAAAGGAACCATAGATAATAGCCAGCAGTCAAATTTCTGGCGGTCAATGTTTATGTAGTAACGCTGATAGTATTTCTCCAGGTGTCGCTGAGTATCGATTGCTCTGACAACAAAAAGTTGAGGTTCAACCAGGACGCTCTTAGGCAGGCCCAATCCTAATTTAGACAATAGCTTTTGAGCGTCGGGAGCGAGGAGCCCGCCGCAGCACTTTACCGAAGAGGGCTTCTCAGGTGAGGTGGTCAACTCCCTCTTGTCGATTAACTGGACTTTATACTTCGTCCCTATTAACCTTGCCAGGGTACTCCCTGCGGGGCCGGCGCCAATAATGGTTACGTCATACATAAGAATTTATTTACCTTATTTAAAAAATATTTAGTAAATTCAATAAGTCAAGGGTTTTTTTAGGGTAAAACCTTAAGAATTACGGACGAGAGCGTCCGGTAGCTCTAGAGCAGATACTGCTCACAAGTAACTTCAAACTAAAATACAAATACCAATTCCTAAATCCAAAATCCTGATATTAAATCACGAGACACAATAAACCCAGGCCGACTCACCTTAATAAGAGTGTAATTTTAACAGTTTGTCAATTTATAATAATGACAATAATTTATCTTAGATTCTTGAAACTTTAAAAAATTTTATTATATTTATACTTATGAAAGAACAATCGAATCTTCCGTATGAATACATGAAATTGAGCAAATTTTTATCTTTTGTTCTAAGACATCACCCTGAACAGTATAATCTGGAGTTGGACGAAGAAGGCTTTGTTCTTTTGAGTGATTTGATGGAAGCCCTAAAAAATACGCGTCATTCGTGGGCGGAAATCAGTGATATTGAAAAATTGATTTCAGAGGGAGAAAAGAAGAGATTTGAAATAGAAGGAGGTAAGATAAGGGCCCTTTACGGGCATTCTGTAAAGGTAAAAATTGAGAACAGTGTCTGCCCGAAGGGTTTTCTCTATCACGGAACATCCCCTGACCTACTTCCGGAAATCTTAGAAGAAGGATTATGTCCGATGGGGCGCCAATTCGTACATCTCTCAAAAGATAAAGAAACAGCATATGGGGTAGGGAAGCGACATCATCCGGAGCCGGTTATTCTGGAAATAGACGCGGAAAAAGCTTGTAAAAAAGGTGTAGATTTCTTCGATAGAGGTGAGGTATTTCTCAGCAAGAAAATCCCACCTGAGTTTGTTAAACCTTTAGAGTAAATAAAATTTTCTTTTTACTCTGACGGATATCCTACCGTTTGCGCAAGAATTATCTTTTGGTTTTCTTTAAGTTTCATAACCTTGCGAAGTTTATCCCTATCAACCCAGCCTCTGACCACTGTTCCCAGGCCTTCTGAAGCACAGTAGAGATAGACATTCTGAGAGATAAAACCTGTACCTGCCGCCGAATAGAAATCCTTGCTTTCCGGTGAACTATCACCCATTCTCGAATAATCGGCTACATAAACCAGATTCACTGGTGCCTCTTTTACGAAATCCTGTCCTCCGGTAGCCCCTCGGATATCCTCGTCAAGTATCTTTATCAATACGTTTTTCTTTGCTTCATAAAGATATAATCCATCTTTTTTTGCGCCATAGATATCGATTTCCTGCTTGTTCATAGCAGAAGGAGCAGTCCTTTTACCCTCCTCGGGGCGATTTATGCCGAACGCAGCCCATAGCAAATTAGATAGCTCCTGTGCGGACAATTCCTTGTTGCTGAAAGACCGTATACTTCTCCTGTCTTTTAAAACTTCCATCAGCGGTCTTCCGCCCTTCATCTTTGGCGAAGGAAGCTTTATTTCTTTACTCTCTTCAGCACAGCTTAATAAAGGAATAATCAAAATAGATAACAAAACTACAATCCAGGCAAATTTCAATTCATACATTTTATCCTCCCGTTTCAAATTTTAATAAATTAAGCTATAAAAAGAATAAATATTAAGATAAAAAATGTCAAGCTGAGCTGGGGCTAGCCTACCCCAAAGTTTTTTATTCAAGTACTATTGGTAAATTGGTTATATGGCTTAACAAGAAATTTTCCTTGGAAATAAAAAAAAGGGATCATTTTTTCAGCTTGACAATAAAATGTTTCGGCGTAAAATTATCTTAATATGATTAATTCGAAAATTAAAGGTGTGTTGTTGGAAGTTAAGAACCTAACAGTGGAAGTTGGAGGTAAGCGTCTTCTCCGCGGCGTTGATATGGTTGTTAGGGAGGGTGAAACTCATGTTGTGTTCGGTCCTAACGGTTCGGGGAAGACCACTCTTGTAAATGCTATCATGGGTTTGCCGGAGTACAAAGTTGTGGAAGGTGATATAATTTTTAGAGGTGATTCTATATTGGATTGGAGTCTGACGAAAAGGGCAAAATCCGGTATAGGTCTTGCGTTTCAACATCCTCCGGTCGTAGAAGGAGTTTCTCTCGGCGTTCTTTTGAAAACTATAGTTCCGGATGAAAAAACTTCCAGAGAAATTGCCAGGGAAGCACGTATGGAAAATTATCTGGAAAGAGAAGTCAATGTCGGTTTTTCCGGTGGAGAAAGAAAAAAGGATGAACTTTTGCAACTCTTAGCTCAGGCTCCCCAGTTTGTTATGTTTGATGAGCCTGATTCGGGTGTTGATGTGGATAGCATAAAATTGATGGTTGGTATTATCAGAAAGATATTGCAGAAAAATAAACCTATAAGAGA
This sequence comes from uncultured bacterium, assembly GCA_964485935.1. Taxonomy (GTDB): domain Bacteria; phylum Hydrothermota; class UBA3072; order UBA3072; family UBA3072; genus JAFGHJ01. The sequence continues at coordinate 9,478 of CAZALG010000027.1, forward strand.
AAGAAAAAATGGAGGTATTATAGTAACTCATTCCGGAGTAATCCTTGAAGAGATACATGCGGATAAGGGCTATGTTATCGTAAACGGAAAACTTTTATGTTCAGGCCCGCCTCTTGATATCTTTGATCAGGTTAAAAATTACGGATTTGAAAGGTGTATTAAGGAAGCTAATGAAAGTGAAAAAAGTGGATAAAAATTTAGAAGAAGAGATTGCAGGTTTAGACAGGGTCGGATTTGACACAAAAGGAGAAACAGAACGTTCAGGTTCTTTTCTTGTGACCGACGATAAAACAACAGAATCCGAGTCCAAGGAGGAAAACCTTGTTGTGATGCCAATTTCTTTTGCACTTGAGGTATATGATTGGGCAAAGGATTTGCTTTTTTCTATTGTGGACAGGGGAAAAGATGAATATACTAAAGAAGTAGCTTCGCAGAAGGAGCTAGTTGGGAGTTTTACATACGTTAAGAAAGGAGCTAAAATAGAAGCGCCTTTCCAGTCCTGTTTTTTTCTTCACGATCAAGGTTTCAGGCAAGTTCTTCATAATATCATTATTCTTGAACCGAACTCCGAATTAAATATTATAACTGGATGCGCAACAGGGAATCTTGTTTCGGTTGGCAGTCACATAGCGGTTACTGAAATGTTCGTAAGGAAAGGAGCTCATCTCACTTACACAATGATTCATGATTGGGGTTCAAAAACTATCGTATATCCAAGAGCAGCTGTAGATGTAGCGGAAGGAGCTATATTTAATTCTAATTATATTGCGTTAACGCAGGTGAAAGAGATTCAAAGTAATCCGACAGCGTACCTTTCGGATAGAGCGAGTGCTAAATTTAATTCAATCATTTATGGGAAAGACGGCTCATCTTTTGATATGGGAGCAAGGGGTATTTTAAATGGAGAAAACGCAAATTGTGAGATTGTAAGCCGCGTAGCATCTAGAAATTCTAAGGTCACCTTAAGAGCCTACATCGAAGGAAATGGTAAAAACACGAAAGGACATACAGAATGTAATGGTCTTCTCCTTGATGATAGAAGTTCGGTTACTGCTATTCCTGAACTTAAAGCCAGCAATATAGATACCGAACTTTCGCATGAGGCTTCTATTGGTAAGATTGCGGGAGAACAGCTTAATTATCTAATGTCCCGAGGCCTTGATGAAGAAACTGCCAGAGCGCTTTTAATAAGAGGGTTCCTGGAAAAAGGTATTAGTGGGCTGCCTCCTAGTCTTAAGAAAAAAGCGGATAAACTTATAGAGGTAGCAGCCTCTAGTGAGAGCGTATAAAATTCCCCACGGCACAGCAATACCCCAAGCTATTAGAAACTCGCCTTTGGCTTTTTGGATTGAACTACCCAACAACACCTAAATACTAAAAAATGCTGCTGAAACTAATGATTTTTTGCCAAAAGCAAAAGGCAAACAGCTAAGAGCCTCGTTCAAAAATTCAATCTTCCTTTCCAGTCCAGCAGTAAGTGCAAAAATTTTCTTCCCCAATACCGGTAGCTTTCAGCATATTTTCCAATCTTTGATATTTTAGAGAAGTTGCATTCAGGTCTTTTTCCATTTCTTTAATCATTCTAGAATATTCTTTCGATTCGGGATTGAGGTAAGGCTCCAGATCTTCAATATGCTTTCCGTGTATTCTTTTGATTATCCTTCTTGCAAACAGCTCCTCTATCTTTCTCGTAGAAAAAAGATATTTACAGGGAAACATAAGAGCGGGGCAGGCTATTCTTGCGTGTATTTCTTTTGCTCCTGCGTTCCAGAGTTTAACGAGAAGATAGTTTTTTAATTGAGTTCCTCTTACAATCGAATCTTCTGTTAGTATAAGTTTCTGGTTTTTAATCAGAGATTCTGCGGTTATTTGCTTCATTAATGCGATTAGGTCTCTTCTTTCCTGAGTTGGTGGAACATAACTTCTTGCCCAACCCGGAGTATATTTAAGCAGGGGTGTTTTTACCGGTATTTCTGATTCGTATGAATAGCCGAAGGAGTAAGCTGTACCGGAATCAGCTATTCCTGTAACCAGATTGGCTTCTACATCGTCATTTCGTGCCATGAGCCTGCCGGAATTTTCTCTGAATTCTTCCACGTTTTTACCTTCATATTCCGAAGCCGGAAATCCGGTATATACATACAGAAAAGCGCATAAACGAAGATCCTTTTCTGCCTCCTTCAATACTTCTGTCTTGCTTTCATTTACCAGTAATATTTCGCCGGGACCAAGGAATTTTTTGGTGTTAAAACCCAGGTTTTTATAAGAACAGGTTTCCGAAACAACGATTTTAGCTCCTTTTTTTTCTCCTAAAACCAGAGGGGTCCTTCCGTATTTATCTCTTGCAGCAAGCAAACCCTCTTTGCCCAGAAGAAGTAATGACATAGAACCATCGATTTTAGATTGCATATATTCTATGCCGTCGAGTAGGTCTTTTCCTTTGTTAATTAGTTTTGCGACGAGTTCTATTTGATTCGGACATCCATTTAACATTTCAGAAAATGTTCCGCCTTCGGATATCAGTTCTCTCGCAAGCTCAATTTGGTTGTTTATGAAGCCTGTGCCGCAAATTGAATATTCCCCAAATTTCATTCTCAGAATAAGAGGTTGAGTGTCCCTATCGCTTATAACCCCGATACCGGAGTTCCCCTGCATAAATGTATAATCAAGGTCTTCGATGAATCTTGTCTTGAATTGCGCTTTTTCTATAGTGTGTATTTTCTTTTGCGTTCTTTTGCCGTCGAATATCGCCAATCCTCCGTAAGAGCTGCCCATATGAGAATGATAGTCAATCGCGTAAAAAAGGTCTTCCTTGCAATCTTTTTTTGTAACAATGCCAACGATTCCACTCATTTTTTGCCTTCCTCTCCTTTCTGCATTAAAATGAATTTTTATTCAATTATATTCAATAATATACAGATGGTTATTATTTTGGCAAGGGTCGAAAAACGAGTTTCGAGTTACGAGTTTTGAGTTAAAAAAATAAAAATACTTAAAATATATGTTTATCTGCGTACTATTAATGTTTTTTCTTCCTCAAATTAAAAAGCAGCACCGACAAAGCAACAATCAGCATTCCGAGGACCGACAACACAGTAGGAGAATCGTTTTTTAGCAATGTCCAGCTAATGATCGCTCCGAAAACGGGCAGAATAAACTTCCACATATTCAACTCGGAAACTTTTACGCGCTCTACCTTTATTAAATAAAACCAGATTGAAAATCCGACTGCGGATATAAATGAGAGCCATAACAATGCAAAAATAAACTGTTTTGTAATTGTTATCTGTAGAGCCCCTTCCATTAAGAACGAAAGCAGGAGTAGCGTAAACCCTCCTAAGCCCATTTGAGCGGAATTTAAAGTAATAGGATCCACTTCGCTTTTATCTGCCGACACAATTATATTGCCAATTGAACTTGCAAGTGAAGATCCAAGCAGAATAAATATACCTATCAATTCTTTAAAGGATGTACTTATAATAAAATGTCTCTCAATTGATATTAAAATTACCCCGAGAATCCCCGAGAAAATGTAAATGGCTTTTCGAAGATATAATTTATCGTCTTTGAGGATTATGTGCGCAGCGATTGCAGTAATAAGAGGCGATGAACCTACAACTATTGCACCTGTAGAACCAGGAACCAATGACATTCCCCAGAAGAATAAAGAATATAAAAGAAAAGTCTGGAAAAGACTCACCTTAGCAATTGTTTTTAAGTTGGAGCGAATTGATTTAAAGTAATTTCTAAGTCCTCCGCAAAAGGGCAGTAATAATAAACCCGCCAGAATGAAACGTATCCCTGCAAAAAGCATAGGGGTGCAATACACAAGACCAATCTTAATGACGGCAAAAGCCGTAGACCATAAGAGGCAGGCAAGTATTGCAAGAGAAATAATTTTAGATTTTTTTAAATCAACAAATCCAGATATATGAGAGATATTCCCAGGCACACCCTCAAAAAATCAAACAAATGATTGTATTCCATAAGATTTGATATGCTTCGTGAGGAGTGCGGTGCAGAAGATCGTCGCGCCGTACACG
>CAZALG010000028.1:0-13287 GCA_964485935.1 uncultured bacterium
AATCGGAATATAATTAAATATGCAAATTGAATTTGCCTTTAGGCAACACGCCCTCTGGACTAATGACTCAATTCAGATTTTGCGAATCTGAATCACCCTTGACAAAAAAAGCTGTTTCACTATAATGATAATATTAGATTTAAGTCTGCCTAAAGATTATAATATGGTAAGGCTAAGGATGAACCCGCTATTTTTAAGGATTAAACATATTTTCGGATATTTAACCTAAAATCTCGGGGAGGATATAATAAAGTTAATTTTTTCTAAAGTAGAATTTATAATTCAAGACAAGAAAAATAAGTTCGTCAAATGTTCTATAGTTTAATCTTCAGTGTTAACCAAATTTGTAAACCCTAATGAAGGAGGTTTTAATGATAAGTAAGAGAAGGGTAAGAGAATTGTTGCCCAGGTGGGTTATAGGAGGAGTACTGCTTATTTTGTCTATACTTGCCTTTAATCCAAGCGCGAAAGCGTCAGCTACCGGAAAAATTGTCGGTACTGTTATAGATATTGAAACAGGTGAACCTCTACCGGGTGCCAATATTGTAATTCAAAGAACTACTAAGGGTGCCGCGGCAGATCCGGATGGTTATTTCATTATTTTAAACGTATCTCCGGATATATATAATATACAGGCTCGGATGATGGGTTACGAAAGTGTGACTCAGACCGGTGTTGAGGTTACAACCGACCACACGACCCGAATCAGATTTGAACTTAAATCCACGGTAGTCCGGGGAGAAGGCGTTACTGTTAGAGCCGAAGCAGAACTTATCAAAATGGATGTATCCTCAAGTATAATAAGTGCAAAGACAGAAGAGATAGAAGCAGTTCCATTGGTGTCGAATATAGGTGACTATGTGAACTTGCAGTCCGGAGTGGAGAACTGGGAGATTAGAGGCGGTGGTACTGACCAGACCGCCTTTATGGCTAACGGTCTAATGCTTGTGGATAACCGTTCTAATTCCATGCTAATGGAACCAAATATTTCTACAGTTAAGGAGTTAAATATAATAAAAGGCGGATTTAACGCCGAATATGGTAACGTACGTTCAGGAATTATCAATATTGTAACCAAGGACCCATCTTCTAAGGAATATCACGGTACTGTTAATTTTAGATATGTTCCGGCACAAAAGAAGCATAGAGGGCCTTCTGTATTTGAACATAATAATTATTTGCTGAGACCTTATCTGGACACAACAACTCTTCCAAATGGAGAGAGTGTAGCATTTTATGGAACTAGTACGTGGGAAGACACACTTGTATATGGTCCGGAGGCCGGTGAGGATACACTTAACAAATATAAAGCAGTTTGGCAAGGATGGAACTCCTGGGCAGAAAACCATGGTATGACCCCGGAACAGGCTATGGAGCAATTTATCTGGGTTCACTGCGCGGAAGGAGTTTTAGATCTGGTCCCGGATGATTACGAGGGGCATTCAAGGGATAGAACTTACTGGAAGGAACCTGACTGGAATGTGGATGGTTCCTTCGGCGGACCCGTACCCATTATAGGGCAATATCTTGGTGATCTCGCGTTTCTCGCTTCTTACCGCACTGATTATCAGCAGTTTGGGCTTCCGGTTACTCAGGGATATGATTTCTATCATGACTGGAATGCCAGTTTTAAACTTACATCTCATATTACCGATAATATCAAACTCTCCGCGGAAGCCATAAAGGAAGTAATTTATACCCTTGGTGCTTACGCGACTGGCGAAAAATCAGGGGGAACTGTTGGTGTTCGGGGTACAGGTTCTTACGGCAGAGGAGATCCGGGTGGATTTATGCTGAGCGGAGACGACGTATTTCATTCAGGAAGTTGCGAATATGTTGATGGAGAGTGGGGTCTCAATACTCTCTACTACCCAAGCGCTTTTTCTCCGGCTATCATTGATAAGAATATGCAGGGGATTTCAATCAGTCATGCTTTAAGCTCAAGTACATTTTATACCCTTAGATTTACTCATATTGATTCCGAAAATAAATGTAACAATGGCTTTGGTGTTGATACGGGGCAAACAACGTTTCAGCAGTTTATAAACCCGGGTGTAGATCCGCTTCCGGAGAGGAATACGATTACGACCTACACACTTCCAAGCGGTGTCGAAGTTACAGAAACTCCCTACGGATATGTTCTTGGAGAGTCCGTTTTAGGAGCTGATAATACTTATACTGGTGGTAATGGTTCATGCCAGATTGACCTTTCCTCGGTTGAAACTTATAATCTACAATTTGATATTACGAGCCAGATAAATAGATTTAATGAAATAAAAAGTGGTTTCATTTTTAATTATGACGATATGTACACTCACGCGGAAAAGAACTTCCCGGGAGGAGCTGAGGGCTGGATAATCGAATGGAACCATCAACCCATACGAGGCGGTGCATACCTTCAGGACAAACTTGAATTTGAAGGTTTTATTGCAAATTTAGGCCTTCGAATGGATTACAACAATCCTAACTGTGAGTGGCTAACTCTTGAAGAACCATATGCACAGGTACTGACATCTGGACTCAAAGACACATTAAGGTCAGACAATCCGCCTTCCGAAATAATGAGTCCGGCTGAGTATCAGATGCAGTGGAGCCCCCGAATAGGTATTTCACACCCAATTTCGGAGAACGCGAAATTATATTTCAACTATGGTCATTTCTATTCAATGGCTCCTTCCAACGAGATGTATCTAATGCATTTCGGTAAAGCTGGAGATGGTATGGCGGCACTGGGTAATCCTTCCGCTTCCATGCCTAAAACGATTGCCTATGAATTGGGAGCTGATTTTAATATAGGAGAAATGTTCAGACTCCACCTAGCGGGTTATTATAAAGACGTGGACAGGCAGACAGCATGGGTACGATATCAAGCTGAAGACGCAGCCGTGTTAGATTATTCGACTGTTGAAAACAACAATTACGAAGATATTAGAGGTTTTGAACTGCGATTCGAGAAATCATACGGAAGATTTGTTAAAGGCTGGATAAACTACGATTATATGGTCACAACATCAGGAACAGTTGGAAGAGAGTTTTATTATGAAGAATCGATAAAGAACCAAACCCAAGGAATGCTCGATCCTATCCAGGAAACTCCTCTACCGCGGCCAAGAATGAACGCTTTCATCCAGTTCTCTTCTCCCCATGAATGGGGACCGATCTTTAGAGGTTTTAATCTTTCCTTCTTATATGAGTGGCATGCCGGATGGTGGGAAACCTGGAACCCGCTTGAAAGTGATGAGCCAAGGTTTCAGAATAATTTACAATGGCAGCCATGGAGAAACATAAACGCAAGACTCAGCAGGACTATTTCTTACTCGGGTATAGATATGAATGTTTTCATGGAAGTCAAGAATCTCCTCGACTGGAAGTACCTGGATCCTAACGGATTTGGTCCTGGAGTAACTGAAGGCGACAAGGATGAATACTTAAAATCTCTTAAGCTGGAGATTTACAATGATCCGGTGTTTGAAGGTATGGAAGATTATGAACCTGGCAACGACAAAGTAGGAGATCTGAACAGCTTTGATAAACCATACATTAACGATCCAAATATAGCTTTTCTGGCATTCCACAATCCGAGAACGCTTGTTTTTGGCGTCAAACTGGACTTTTAATGAATAAGTGTAAAAGGAGGAAAGAAATAATGAAAAGATTTCTGTATATACTTCTTGCTACCTTTCTGGTAGAAATATTTATTTGTCCCTCGCCAGTCTATGCTGATTTTACAAGAGAACTTAAAGTAAATAACTCCTGGATTAAGATCAGGGCAACCGGTCGCCAGTCTGAAGCAACTAATCGACAGTCTATAGCATACGCAAAAGTTGACGAGGATATGTGGGAAGTCGCGCATTGCTTCGGTCTTATCCTGGGAGCGATAAACTGGCAGGGTCCTGACTCCCTGGTAGCTGATCCTGACGGAAGAAAAATCAGGCTCGGTGGCGCGCCTTTCGGAGAATTTATTAGTGAAGAAATGCCGGAAAAAATGTTCTCACGCACGGGAGAAGGCGGGACTATGATACGCACGTATTATCGATATCAACGACCCGAAGTAGTTGTAGACGGATTAAATATTTCACCACCAGTAAAATCAGGGGATATAATTGACCCTGACCACATTAGAAATTTTGGAGGAAATACCGATTGTACAGCTGATGTAATAGTAGAATCCTATATTGGAACGTGGATGGGGCTCGATATTCACGCCAGATATTTAGTATGGACAGGTAGGAAGCATGACGATTACATTGTTTACGATTGGACTTTTATCAATACAGGAAATACCGACGAAGACGCAGAAATCGAGCTTGAAGGAGAAAGCCTCGATTCTTTGTACATAATGAGGCAAGCACAATTTATGCCGAAAGAAGTAAGCTGGGGAAGTAATTCCTGGACAGACTGGTGGGGTGTTACACCCGAACAGCTTGATTCAATGCCTCTCAGGGTTCAATTCTGGCATATAGTTCCAGAATCCGGAGGCGTTATGGGAGGTCCATGGGCGCTGGGTCTTTCACTGGCACAACGCCAGGGTGAATATAACAACGGTTATCTTGACGAATCGACAAAGATTTGTGCTGCCACCGTATTCGCGCCTAAAACAAGTGACGGTCTTCATCCCGTAGGAAATCAATTTCCAAATAATCCGGCAGCAGATGACTCAATCCAGCCAAGAAGTAACAGCAACGTCTGGTGTAACGACGAGGCATTCAAGTTTCATTCGGGTGAACGACCAAAGGAGGAATGGATAACGGTCTATGATGTTATGAAAAGAGGAATGACTGCAAGCCCTAATTCTCAGTATGACGCTGACATGTATCTTATGCAGGATATTGACCCTGGTGACCCTATGCATTACTGGATTGGTGAACCTTTCCCCAATACATATCATAATGTTCCATGCGGAGATTTACCGGGTATGCTTCCTCGTGATATATCATGGTATATGTACTGGCATTCCCCGGCTCAGAGTAGTTTTGGACCGTATCAGCTTGAAATCGGCGATTCGATAAGGCTGGTACAAGTTCTTGCTTTAGGTGGACTCGATGCCCGCACCAGTTACGAGATAGGTCAGGCATGGATTGATAGTACCCTTCGCTGGGATGGTCCGCAGAACTGTCACCACAAGTGGTATGAGAATGGATACTGGGCCGGAGGTCCCTACGATGATTCAGCAACTCTGGCAAAAGATGAATGGCTGTTCACTGTAACAGATTCCATAAAACAAAACGCTCTTGCTGCTCAGTGGAACTTTGATAATGGATACAGCGCACCGGTTCCTCCCCCACCTCCTGAATTCTTCCATGTTTATTCAAGACCGGATAGAATAGAACTCGAATGGGGAACTCAATCTGAAGAGGCTTCAGATTTCGACGGATATAAAGTATACAGAGCCTTGGGTAATCCAGGCCCCAGCTACTCGACTGCAGCAGGTCTTATAGGTGAATGGGAACTTATATATCAGTGTGGCGGCGGAAACCCCGGCGGAGATGTAGCATATAGTGGGTCAATCGAAAATTCGTTTGATGACACAACAGCGCAGAGAGGTCAGGACTATTACTACTACCTTACTGCCTTCGATAGAGGCGGAGAAGTAGATTACGGCGGAACAACTGAACCTCTTGAAAGCAGTAAATGGCTTACAAGAACCACTTTTTCAACAACACTTAATGCTCCGGCGTGCGAGGATCTTGATAGTATTCGCGTAGTTCCGAATCCTTTTAGCATGCGAGCCGGAGAAGCAGGTATCCAATTTATAGGTGAAGGTGCTCAGTACAAACTAATGTTTGTGAAGCTGCCCCCGGAATGCACTATTTATATATACAATGAATCAGGCGACCTTATTAAGACCCTTGAACATACCGACGGTTCCGGAGGTGAAGCATGGTCGGACGAAACCCATGAAAACTTTTTAACAACAGACTCGGGGCAAATGGTTGTTAGCGGTATCTATATTGCACATATTGTAACTCCTGAAGGCGAAACTAAGAACGTAAAATTTGTTATAGTCAGGTAAGGGGGAGGAATGATGAAAAAACTGATAGGATTTTTAATAATATTGGTTTTAACTCTGATCACACCTTTGCAATCATTTGCTCTCGAAAAGTTGGGACAAACAGGGCTCAAGTTTCTTGATATTTGTGTTGGGGCAAGAGCTGCAGCTATGGGTGAAGCATACACTGTTATATCCGATGATGTCAACTCCATATTTCATAACCCTGCAGGTCTTGCACAGATGGAAGCCAAGAATTTTGATTTAACTGTTTCCAGGACAGAGTGGTTTGCTGATATGTCTTACAATGCGGTAGGTATAGCTGTAAACGGCGGTATATGGGGAAATTTTGGATTTAGTCTTATACCTGCCCCTGAATATGGCGATATCTATGGAACTGTGGTCTCAGACAATGAACAGGGTTTTGAAGAGACAGGCCTTGTTGATGTAAGCGCATATGCCTTTGGTTTAGCGTATGGTCGTAAATTTACGGATAAATTTATGATAGGAGCACACGTTAAGTATGCGTATCAGCATCTTGGGCAAAATCCAATGCAGTTTAAGGATCCGTTAACGGATTCGACGTGGATAGGCACGCAGGTAAATGAACTCTCCGCGATAGCATTTGATTTCGGCACTATTTTTTACCCCGGGTTCAAAAGTCTAAGATTCGGAATGTCTGTCCGCAATTTCTCCAACGCGGTTAAATATGAAGTTTACAATTTTCAACTTCCACTTACATTCAAAATTGGCATCGCAATGGATATTTTGGACCTTTTTGGAGAACATCCGAATCAATCATTTCTTGTAGCTATAGATGCTGTTCATCCAAGAGATTATACTCAAAGATTGCAGATCGGAGTAGAATATGGTATAAGTGTAATAAAACTGAGAGCAGGCTATAAGTTTAATTATTCCGAAGAAGGACTGTGCGCGGGCGTGGGTATCAACATGAATTATCTTAAAATAGATTACGCTTATAGCCAATTTGATGCTTTTAGTGACGATCTTGTAAGCAGGGTATCGGTTGGGGTTTTATTCTAAGTTAAGATTATACTGCTCTGCTATAAGATTTATGATAAAGTTAGAAAAAGGTTGGCCGTGAGTTCTGTGTGGCGAATTAGAATAAGTTACTTTTTTTTATCGCTTATTGTCCTGAGTGCATTTCAAAAAGCTCAGGCTCGAAAGTTTCATTCTAATGCGCCCGATCGCGGCTTTACAAGCTGGCTTCCTGCCCGCTCGTGGGAAGAAGCTCTACTATCCGGTAACGGAACTATTGGTGCGATGGTTATAGCTCGACCTCACGATGAGACCATCATCTTGAACCATGCATTACTGTATTTACCGGCAAGTTATCCTGTCAAACCGATTAATCAGGCAAGCCGGCTGGATGAAATACGCAAATTACTGCTTGCGGGTAAGTATACCGATGCAACAAAAATTCCGGTTGAACAAAGTGAGAAAGAAGGATACGGCGGCCTGCGTTGGACCGACCCCTACATGCCGGCGTTCGACATTCGTTTGAATATGGCACCCTCAAATATTAAACACTATGCCCGATCAGTCAATTTCGAAACGGGAGAGTCTATTGTAGACTGGGAGGATTCGTGCGGTAAATTTCAAAGAAAGCTTTTTGTATCCCGTGCCGATAGTATCGTAGTACTTTCCATCCGTGGTACCGGGAAAATAAACTGCGATTTTATGTTCTCTCAGAGACCATACGAATGGAGTCAGATGGAATTTGTAAACGGGTCGATTGGAGAAACATCCGCAGAGGCATCCACTGAATGGCTAACCTATCGCAGTAGTTTTAAGCGCCGGTGGAAAGGAAGCCTTGAAGGATATGAAGGTGTTGGACGGGTAATCCAGAAGGGCGGAACTCAAACGGTTTCCGAAAACCGAATAGTCATAAAGGACGCCAGAGAAGTCTTGCTTTTCGTAAGTATTAAACCAAATTATGATTGGACTAACTCTCAAGTTAAAAACATGAAACAATCACTAAAAGCCGTTCAAGCAGATTACGAAATACTTATAGAAAGACATACAAAAATACATGGAGAATTGTTCAATCGAGTCACACTCGATTTAAGAGGAGGTGAAGACCATTCATTAGATTCCGAAACAATGGTTCTTAAAGCCAGGAAAAAGGTCACTCCTGCTATCATTGAAAAATTGTTTGATGCTAGTAGGTACAATATTTTATGTGCCACAGGAACCAATCCGCCAAATCTGCAAGGAATCTGGAACGGTAACTGGACTCCCCCATGGTCCTCGGATTTTACACAGAACGGCAATCTACAGGTTGCCATTTCAAGTTTTCTATGCGGAAACATGCCTGAACTAATAACGGCATATTTTGACTACCAGGATAAAATGTTACCTTATTATCGTGACAATGCCAGACGATTGTATGGATGCCGCGGTATTCATATTCCATCCCGTACCAGTACTCATGGCCGGAATATCCATTTTGATGAAACCTGGTGCATGACTTTCTGGACAGCAGGAGCCGGCTGGGCTGCTAACTTCTATTATGATTATTGGCTTTACACAAGCGATAAAAATTTTCTCGCTAAACGGGCATATCCCTTTATGAAAGAAGCGGCTTTGTTCTACGAGGATTTCCTCACCTTAGGAGAAGACGGGAGATACATCTTTAATCCCTCCTACTCCCCGGAAAATAATCCCGCCAATTCCGAATCTCAAGCTTGTATTAACGCAACCATCGATGTAATGGTCGCAAAACAGCTCCTGCGGAATTGCATTAAGACAGCTCGGACTTTAGAGACTGATCAGGAAAAGGTGATCAAGTGGAAGGACATGCTATCCAAAATGCCAGATTATGAGATAAATGAAGATGGTGTTTTGCGGGAATGGTTATGGCCGGGGTTTAAAGACAACTATGCTCACCGACATGTCTCTCATCTTTATGGATTGTATGATATGATCGATCCGGACATTGCTGCTAGTCCGGAACTTACTCGAGCCGCCAAAGGTGCCATCGAAGAACGGATGAAAATTCGGCGGAGGGACAACGGCGGCGAAATGGTTTTTGGTATGGTCCAAATGGCATTTGTAGCGGCAAATCTGGAAGAGTCCGGAACCACGGATGAGTTAATCAATTGGATGGCGAGCAGGTATTGGACAAATTCTCTGGCAAGCCTGCACAATCCAGGGTCCCTATTTAATATGGACTTAAGTGGCGGATTCCCTGCTGCGGTTATACGAACACTAATTTATTCTGAGCCGCACTTCATCTCATTGCTGCCGGCCCTACCATCTAACTGGTTAACCGGCAAAATCGAAGGTATTTTATTGAGAGGTCAGATAGAAATGAAAAGTCTCCAATGGGATAAAAAAGACATATCAATAACTTTACGTTCATCTACCAGTCAAGAGGTGACACTGAAAGTGCCTGGTGAGATAAAAACAATAAAAACAAGCGATAAAGAATTAAAAATTAAGAGTCTCACCGAAGATTCTAATAAATGTCTTCTGGAATTGCCCGGGAATCAAAACGTACTTTTAAGAATTTCTCTTAAATAACATAGAGCGGCAAAGCCGCTAAAATGCAAAAATTAAATATCAAAATGGAAAAATTTAACAAAGAAGTCAGAATACAGAAGCAAGAAGTCAGAATCCCTTCCCTACCCGTCAAAAGAGAACCAACTAATCACACAAATAGCACAAATTTTTTTAGTTTTTGTGACTTGGAGAATGGGATAATTTTGCATTTTCATTTGTCATTTTGCTTTTTAAATTTTAATATTTTATTTATCGAAAGAAGACGGTGTATTAAATGAGATGTTTTTTGGAAAAAAAGAATAAAAAGTTTACTATATAGCCACAAATGGGGGGTAAATGAAAACAAACAAATGGCAAGTATTATTTTTCTTTATGATTTTTATGGTAATTGATGGATTAAATGGCGAATATAAAAAACAGCCTGACGGCATTATGATTAAACTTAAAACTGAGAAGGCAACGGACGCAAACTTAATGAAAATTGAGGTGTGTACCGAGAATATTATTCACGTTACTGCCACAGCGGATAAAAGCTTTTCAAAGCGTCCCAGTCTTATGGTCAATAAAACCGATTGGGAATCGGTACCGTGGTCGCTCGAGGAGGAAGACAGTGAAATTGTACTTTCTACTTCTAAAGTTATCATGAAGGTTCACAAAGAAAAAGGTACAATCGCCTTCTATAATTCAAATGGTCAGTTAATCCTTGAAGAAAAGTTAGAAAATAGCAAAACAATTACACCTGCGGAAGTTATGGGAGAAAAAACATATCATATTCAACAGATTTTTAGCTCATCCGTCGGTGAAGCATTTTACGGATTAGGACAGCATCAAAACAACATCATGAACTACAAAGGGCACGACGTGGATTTATGGCAGTATAATATTGTCATTGCTGTCCCTTTTTTAGTTTCCAGTAAAAATTACGGCATCCTTTGGGATAATAATTCACGAACGAAATTTGGAGATATTCGTGATTATCAATCTTTGTCGACGCTAAAATTATACGACAAAGAAGGTAATGAAGGAGGGCTCACGTCCGAATACTTCGCGAAAGCTGATTTCGATTCACTATTTACATCGCGCAGGGAATCGAAAATAGAGTACGAATTTATTGACGTCCACGACACATTTCCCGAAGGGTTCAACACAAATACAGGCAGTATCCGGTGGAGTGGCGAAATCGAGTGTAAGGAATCTGGAATTCATAAATTCAGGCTTTACTCTTCTAACTATACAAAGATGTGGCTTAACGGTAAACTCGTGGTCGACGCATGGCGGCAAAACTGGCTGCCCTGGACACATCTATTGAGTCTGCCGATGGAATCCGGTAAACGTTACTCAATAAAAATAGAATGGATTCCGAACGGAGGATTCATTGGATTAAAACATCTTGGTCCTAAAGAAGAATTATATAAAAATAGTTTATCTCTTTATTCGGAAGTGGCCGACGGAATCGATTATTACTTTATTTATGGTGATAACCCGGATAAAGTAATAAAGGGATACCGTACAATCACTGGTAAGGCAACCATGATGCCTAAGTGGGCTATGGGCCTGTGGCAGTGCAGACAACGTTATCAAACACAGGAAGAATTACTCTCGGTTGTTAGGGAATTCCGCAGGCGAAAGATACCTCTCGATAATATCGTTCAGGACTGGTTTTACTGGGAAGAAGACAAATGGGGCTCACATGAATTTGACTCCACCCGATATCTCGATCCCGACGGTATGGTACAGGAGCTTCACGATGACCTTAACACTCACATTATGATATCTGTCTGGCCAAAGTTTTATGTTGGAACTAAAAACTATGAAGAATTCAAGAAAAAAGGATGGCTCTATATGCGGAACGTAGAAAAGGAGCAAAAAGACTGGGTTGGTCCGGGGTATGTCTCAACATTCTACGACCCGTACAGCGAAAGAGCTCGGGATTTATTCTGGAAGCAAATTAACGAACACCTATTCAGTATGGGATTCGATGCCTGGTGGCTGGATTGTACCGAACCGGACATTCAATCAAATCTTTCGAGAGCTGAGACCCATTTGCGTATGCACCCTACTGCTATGGGAAGTGGAGCAAGATACCGAAACACCTATTCTATAATGAATTCCAAAGGAGTTTATGAAAGCCAGCGGAAAACAAAACCCGATCAGAGGGTTTTCATTCTAACCAGGTCGGCTTTCCCCGGACAGCAGCGATATTCTGCGGCTACATGGAGCGGGGACGTTGCAGCACGATGGTACGACCTTGAGGCACAGATTCCCGCCGGATTAAATTTCTGTTTATCCGGTATCCCCTATTGGACAACGGATGTCGGCGGATTTTCCGTCGAGGCTCGATATATGGACGCAAAAGGCGAAGATCTGGCTGAGTGGAGAGAACTAATGACCCGCTGGTTCCAATTTGCCGCATTCTGCCCTTTATTTAGAGTACACGGAGAATACCCTTATCGCGAAATTTTTTACGTTGCACCTCCTGATCATCCCGCTTACCAATCGATGTTATATTATGATAAATTACGTTATAGGCTAATGCCTTATATTTATTCTTTAACCGGTATGGTTACACAAAGGGATTATACAATAATGCGAGCCCTGGTCATGGATTTTGGATACGATGAGAAGGTATTAAATATTGGTGACCAATATATGTTCGGCCCCGCACTCCTAATCAATCCTGTAACCGAATATAAGACTCGGAAACGCCCCGTTTATCTACCAGAGGGAACCGGCTGGTATGAACTCCAATCCGGGAGGTATTTAGAAGGCGGGCAAACAATCATTGCAGACGCGCCTTACAACGATATACCGGTTTACGTAAAGGAGGGTTCGATTATTCCATTCGGTCCTGAAATACAGTATAGCGATGAAAAACCGGCTGACCCACTAATCTTATATGTTTATACAGGTAAGGATGCTACTTTTGAGCTATATGAAGATGAAAACGACAATTATAATTATGAAAAGGGAAAATTTTCAATTATACCAATTAGATATGATGAAAAAACTCGTACTCTTACAATCGGAGAAAGACGTGAAGAATTTCCGGGAATGCTTGAGATAAGAACTATGCATATTGTCTGGGTTACTAAAGACAAAAATGTAAAACTTGACTTTAATATTAAACCTGATGAAACACTGAAATATAAGGGTTCCGAAATATCCGTTAAGATGGATTAGGTAACTATTAAAGATTATAACAATCAAATAAAAGGAGTCCCGTTCATGAAAATCGGAATAAACCTCAAAATAATATCTTTTTCTTTCTTGTTACTTATATTTTTTAGCCAATGTACCAGTCTTACTTTAAAAGAAAGAAAAACCGAAGATTTTTGCCAGAATTGGAAATTTAACTTAGGAGATGTAAAAGACGCGGATAAGTATGAATTCAACGATTCCGACTGGCGAGTATTAAATTTACCGCATGATTGGAGTATCGAGGGGAACTTTAGCGAGGAACATCCAGCTACTCCAGGAGGAGGGGCTTTGCCCGGAGGGATAGGGTGGTATAGAAAAACATTTACCCTCCCTGAAACCGAAAAAGATAAACTGATTTTTATTGACTTTGACGGCATTTATGAAAACAGCGAAGTGTGGATAAACGGACATTATCTCGGGAAAAGACCATACGGGTATATCTCTTTCAGATACGAATTAACCCCTCACCTCAATTATGGAAAGAAAGAAAATACAATCGTAGCGAAAGTAGATAACTCTCATCAACCAAATTCAAGATGGTATTCAGGTTCGGGAATTTACAGAAATACAAGGCT
>CAZALG010000029.1:0-13283 GCA_964485935.1 uncultured bacterium
TCGGGGTGAGTGGATTTGAACCACCGACCCCCTGCTCCCAAAGCAGGTGCGCTAAACCAGGCTGCGCTACACCCCGTAATTATTTACAAAGACCTTTAATTTTGTCTTTATTATCTTCGATATAATCAAAAACTTTCTCAAGAGCTATCTTTCTATGACTTATGTTATTTTTCTCATCGGCATTCATCTGTCCAAAAGTTTTATTATAACCATCGGGCAAAAAAATCGGATCATACCCAAAACCGCCCTGACCAATTTCTTCTTTGGTTATTTTCCCTCTTACTTTTCCTTCAAAAAATTCAACCCAGTTCTCGTTTATAACTAAAGCAATTACTGTTTTAAAATAAGCTTCTCTTCTATCTTTATCCTTTAGTTCTAAAAGCAACTTTTTTCTGTTGCTTTCATCTCCTTCTCCGCCATACCTTGCAGAATAAACTCCGGGGGCACCTCCCAGGGCTTCTACAAATAACCCGGTATCTTCTCCAATAGTGCAAATATTTACTTTTCGGAAATATGCAAGAGCTTTTTTTAAGCTATTGTCTCGCAGGCTGCTTCCGTCTTCCAATATATCAAGATGGATTGCTATGTCAATAGGACTTAATATTTCTATTGAGCCCTTATAAATTTTTTTTATTTCTCTAACTTTACCCCGGTTCTTCGAAGCAACGAGCAATCTCATTCAATAATTATTTCTGATCCTACCACCCAGGCATCCCTATATGACGTAGTACTCCTTAGCTGATTTTTGTACTGTGTAGCTTCATATTTGTTCGTAAAGTTTCCTACGCGAACTTTATAATAGGGAGCTATATACCGAACATATACACTTCTGCCCAGCGAACCACGGGCTCTGTCTGCCGCACTATTTGCATCAGCCTGACTTTGGTAAGCTCCTATTTGAACTCTGTAACCTTGACTTCTAACAGGTTCACTAACCACAGGGGTTGTTTCTTCTTCTAATTCTTCAAGGAATGAAGTAGAAGTGGTTTCTTCCGGGATCGCCTCCTCAAAGACAATAGAAGAAGTGTCCAGTTCTTCTCCAGAGATCTCCTCAAACATTGTTTCACCTATAGGGCCTTCCGTCAACGCTTGTTTCTTTGTACAACCTACAAGCAAAAATACTACAACTAGTGCATAAAAACAATATTTCATTAGTACCTCCATTTTATTTGTACTTCTTTGGAAGTTGTTCAACAATTTCCTTTAATTCCTGTGTATCTGCTTTTGGTATAATTAAAGTTGCATCTTTTGTGCTAACTACAACCATCTTAGAAAGATCTTTTACCACCATTATACCGTCATCTGAATAAAATATATTATCATGACAGTTTATTGCAACGACATTACCTTTTTTAATGTTTCTTTTATCATCAGGAGATTCGATGCGGTCAAGAGACGTCCAGGTCCCCACATCATCCCATTTGAAGTGAGATTCAACAAACACCACTTTTTCACTTCTTTCTAAAACTCCATAATCTATTGAGATGGGTACTCCTTTTTTATAAAGAACGTTTATGTTCTTTTCGTTTGGGTTCTCTCGAATAGCATCTATATATTCCGAAATTTCCGGACGATACTTTTTTATTTCATCAAGTATTGTTTCCGCTTGCCAGAGAAAAATACCGCTATTCCATAGAAAATTCTTGCTTTTCACATAATCATTAGCTGTTTTAATTTTGGGCTTTTCAGTAAATCTTTTTGCTTTCATCACAGAATCTTCCAATTTCTCCCCTCTCTCTATATATCCATATCCGGTTTCCGGTCTGGAAGGTACAATTCCGTAAGTTACAAGATCACCTTTTTCTGCCCATTTGATTCCTTTCTTAACAGTTTTTAAAAAATCATCATCGTCAGAAATCCAATGATCAGAGGGAAGCGTAAGCATCAACGCCTTTTCGTCCTCTCTTAAGAGTTTAGCTGCAGAGAGAGCAATGGCATAAAGGGTATTCATACCTTTAGGTTCAACCCAGATGTTTTCTTTCAAAAACCCATTTTTCTCAATCTTCTTTTTTAAATCCGGAGTCGTAACAACTTTAATCCTTTCTAAAGGCGTTAGAGGCTCTACTCTATCCCTCGTTTGGTCTATAAGGGGTTTATCTCCTACTATAGGTAGAAATTGCTTCGGTTCTTCCATCGTAGAAGCGGGCCAGAGTCTGGTTCCCCTCCCACCTGCCATTATCACTGTGTAAATCATTGCTTTTCCTCTTTCCCCACACTTACCCCTTCCATTTGAAAGCTTATCTTGCCGACTTTAAGTTTACTTTCAATCTTAACAGGCATATGTTGGGGGTCGACAGAAACCCAAATTTTTATAGGTTCTTCCGAACCAAAAATTTTTTCATCCTTTACCTGCGGAGTCAGCAAAAACGTCCTGAATTTTCCCATAGGGACTGTCGTCCACTGTAGTTCTGATACGGGAACTATCATTTCCTGATTTTTTCCGGAAGAATGGAAAGGCACTTTTAAAGTATCTCCGGGATAAAAGGTTTGACAGCGCATCCAGTAAAGAGCCGCAAAAATGTCCTTTGCTCCCGCGATCTTCTCGGTCCTCCTGCCATCTGTGTAGAAAACCGAATCTTCTGCAAATGTGAGAGTGAGGTTATTACTGTACTTCCCCTCATTAATATTCTTAGTATAGAAAAGCGTGGAAAACGTTGTAGTATCAACGAAAGATTTATAATAATCGTCTATTCGGTAAACTATAGAAAAAGCTTTTTCTGTTTTCTGAACGCATTCTATCACGTAAGCGGGTTCACCTTCCAGTTCCTCTTCTCTTATTTCCATAACAGAATATCCCGCTCTTAAAGGACCAAAGTATGCTCCGTAGCTAAGTTTCTCACCTGTGGGGAAAGAAAGATAGATAGCAAGTATAGAGTATAAAAGCATCAGCGAAAACTACCTTTCGCTAGGTTTGTAACCTAAACGATAAAATGGATTAACTATACCGGAACAAACATTTCTAACATGGGAAGAGACTCTTTTTAAATGTCTCACCAGGAGAGAATATATTATTCCTTCCTTGCTGTTTAAACTATCATCTTCTATGAATGCTTCTAACAGGTCCTGGCATTCGTCAATAAGTTCAGAAAGATTTTCCATTATCTTTTTGCCGAGCGTTTCGTCCTGCGCATTATAAATTTTTATTGTATCCTCAAAACAAGTTTGGACTTTCAGTTCAAGTTCCTTTATCTTTTCTATATATTTACCTTTTAAAGGTTTTGGATATTTATGTGAAACCTCGATTAGATTTTTTGAATAATCCCCTAACCTTTCTATATCGACAACTATGGTTACCAGAACCAGAGAAGGAGTAATATCTTGACTGGGATTAATTGAGAGATGTTCCAATATTTTTTTCCTGACATCTATCTCCATAGCATTCAATTTTTTATCTATAGCGTATATGTTTTCTTTTTCCTTTGCTTTCTCTATAACGATTTTCATGGAATAGCGAAACATATTATATGCTATCTCAAGCTTATCCGACACCATGTCTTCGGCTTCTTTAATCAGCCCAGACCCTTTAAAAAGTTCTGAAACCCACTTAAACATTTTACCTCCTAATAACAAATATAGCAATCACAGGTGTAATTATAAATATAGCTATAATATAAATAAATGCAAGTAATCTTTTCTTACCCGAAAGCTCTCCCAACTTCTTAGCCAGAGAAATAGGAATTTTTCTTAAAGGGTACCACACCGCAATGCCGAAAAAGTTAAAAATAGAGTGACAGAGGGCTACCGTTATAGCATTCACGTTTCCTGTTACGAGGGCGGCCAAAATCGCGGTTACTGTCGTCCCCAAATTTGCCCCGAGAGTATACGGGAATACTTTTTCGATTGTTATAAGCTGAGTACCTACCAGAGAAACAACTAAAGAAGTGGTTATCGAACTGGATTGAACAAAAGCGGTTAATCCCAATCCAAGAAGCCCTGCAGTAAAAGCATTCCTAAAAAGGTAGCGGTCTATAAGAGATTCAAATTTTTCTGCGGAAGCTCTCCTAAGAAACTTTACGAAAAAGGTTATGGCAAAAACAACAAGAACCAAAGATACAAATGCCAAAACTATGTAATGTTGACCAAATAAACTCATTATTTTACCCGAAACAGGATCAATTATTGAATCTAAAGGGGATTCGAAGGTCAAACCTTCCTTTCCCAGTAAAAAATCGGTTAGAAAAAGCGATAGACGTTCTATGGGGTGAAATAATAACTCTATAGGCAGAAAAACAAGAACAGATAAGACATTAAAAATATCATGGACGATTGCCGCAGGAAAAGCTTTTGAAAATTCTTTTTCAACCGAAAAATGACCAAAGGCAGCAATTACACAGGTAATTGTGGTTCCTATATTAGCGCCCATAACAATTGGGATAGCATTAGAAACCGTTATTGAACCCGCAGCCACAAAGCCCACGGTTATAGAAGTCGTAACGGAGCTGGACTGTATTATAGCTGTTGCAAGCATCCCTATGAATAATCCGGTAAAGGGATTTGAGGTGGTGCTGATAAGTGCTCCCGCGAAGCCTGTTCCGAAACCTTTTAAAGAGAAACTTAAAAGTTCTATTCCCAATAGAAAAAGATAAAGAAAAAATAACGGAAGACAAACATCAGACAAGATTTTAAAAGCTGTCTTGCGTTTGCGGTACGGCACCTGTTTTATCCCTCTTTCTTATACAAAGATTAAATTAAACTCCCCGGGCAGGACTCGAACCTGCAACATCCTGATTAACAGTCAGGCGCTCTTCCTTTGAGCTACCGAGGATTGACGATAACATAATAATAAGAATCGTTTTGTCAACCTGCTCGAACGATATCTTTTATCTCGTCTAAGTTTTCAAATTCGTCTGACGCTCTTATAATTTCTATAGCCGTTGGTCCTCTACCAGGACCTATAAGAAGAATTTTCTTACCCCTTCTGCTTAGATAATGAATTAAAGGTTCAAAGTCGCTATCTCCTGTTACAATAACAATTTCGTCAACATAGTCTGACATTGCAACGATTTCCAGAGCCATTTCTACATCCATATTGGCTTTTACCGTCCCATCCGGTCTATCTTTCGCCATCTTGCTCAAAACCCTGTATCCGGAAAGAGAAATCGCGTCAATTAACTTCAGCCTGTTTTCATCCATTTCTCTTAAAGGTATCAATGCCGTATATTTAATAATTTCGCCATCTTGCTTTTTATACTTATCCACGAGGTGTTGTTTTAATTTGTCATATCTTATTTCGGCGCCCTGCTTTTCAAAAACCTGCTGAATATTTTGTACATCGATAAATACTGCAACTTTTTTCATAATTCCTCCTTTGCCGTGTTCAACTCATAGTAAATTTTTTTACTCTTTATTTTTCCTCAAATCCTTATTACCCGATTATCGCACCTTAGATAATTACTCTTAAAGATACAATGATATAAATAATTCGTATTTGTCAAGGTGGAGATTTAATATAAAAAATTATATATTTGTTTTTCAAAGCCTTATATAAAAAAATAGTATTCTATTTGTAATGCCATTGCAAACGGCGGAAAAATCAAATATCAAAAAGCAAAATGACAAGTAAAAATGTAAAATTATATCTCCCCTCATCTCCAAAAAAGTTAAAAAAGATTCGTGTAATTAGAGTAATTCGTTATCCCTTTCTATTTTTATTCATTTTTGAACTTTAATTTGTAATTTTCCATTTTAATATTTAATTTTTAAATTTTTTTAAGGCTTCTCCTACTAGATAAAAAGAACCGGTTACAATTATTATATCAGAACTTGAAGCGTCTTTGACCGCATTTTTTATATCTTTTTCTATTACACAAGTTGTTTCGGCCATCTCTATACCTATTTCCAGTATAGTTTTTCTTATTTCATCAATTGGCATTTTTCTGATGTATGATATCTCGGTGGGATAAATTTTCTCAACGATGGATTTTATAGCTTTTAGCATTCCTTTAATATCCTTGCCGGATAAGCAGGAGAAAACAAGCAGGACTTTTTTGTTGTAAATTTTCCGGATAGTCTCTCTTAAAGCTTTAATCGAAGCGACATTATGAGCTCCATCAAGAATTATATGCGGATTTTTCGATATAATTTGAAAACGCCCGGGTATTTTTAAGCCAATCAGAACCTCATTGAGTTTTTTGTTGCTTAAATTAATCCCTATTTCTCTACAGGCTGTAATCGCCAGAGAACAATTTAAAGCCTGAACTTCTCCGATTAAACCTGTAGAGTATTTTCCTTCTCCTAATTTAAAATCCGTGTGGTTTTCATCTAATGAGATTACTTTATAATTCTTTACGAAACTTATATTCCCTTCTACTTCCTCTCTTAATATTTTTTCCACTCCCCCAGTTTGCGGAGCTGAAATATTTATTTTTTTCTTTCTTAAAATCTTCGCTTTTTCACTCGCTATTTCTTCGAGGGTTTTCCCGAGTATTTCAGTATGGTCAAAGCTTATAGAGGTTATTATTGATACATCGGGACTGAAGACATTTGTCGCGTCCAATCTACCTCCCAGGCCCACCTCGAAAATAGAATAGTCTATATTTTCCCTTGAAAATAGGAGAAAAGCAATGGTTGTTAAAGTTTCAAATACAGATAAACCGGAGTTAACTTTTGAGATTTCTTCTATAAGTGAGGAAAACTTAGCTTTAGTAATCGGTTTTCCATTTACTTTTATCCTCTCTCTATAAGAAATTAAATGGGGAGAAGTAAAAAGCCCGGTCCTGTAACCGGCTTTCCTGCAAATCGATTCTACAATATGAGCGGTGGAACCTTTACCTTTTGTTCCTCCTATCAAAAATCCCCTTAATTCTTCATGCGGATTACCAAAAAACTTTAAATGTTCCCTAAAGGACGCCAGGGATTTTTCATATTTTATAGGGGGTTTTTTTTCTCTATCGATTAAGGAAGACAAATACTTAAGGGACTGGTTATAATCCAAATTGAATTTTTTACACTCCGAGTAAAATCCTTTCTTTCATTTCAGAAACGGCTCTTTCAATCCCAACTATAAGAGAACGGGCAATTATTGAATGACCAATATTTAACTCACTAATTTCTTCGATTTCAACGATATCTCCGACATTTTGCAAGTTCAAACCATGACCGGCATGGACCTCAAGTCCAAGCGTAATACCCACCTGGGCAGCATCTTCGATTTTTCGAAGTCTATGTTCGGTCGGGTTATCACACCAGCCTCCCGTATTTAACTCTACAGCATCCGCCCCAAGTTTAGCAGAAAGCTCCACAATTTCTTTCTCCGGTTCTATAAAGAAAGTGACTTTTACCCCGGAACTTTTAAATTCATCAGTAGCTTTTTCTACTTCTCCCTTAACCTTTCGAATATCGAGGCCACCCTCGGTAGTTATTTCTTCGGGACGTTCGGGCACAAAACAGACCCAGTCAGGTTTAACGGATTTTAGAAAAGTCCCGATTTTCTTATCCAGAGAACATTCTACATTGAGATGAGTTTTTACTACCTCTCTTAATATTTTTATATCCCTCTCTTTTATGTGTCTCCTGTCTACCCTTATATGAGAGGTTATTCCATCCGCACCTGAAGATTCGGCAAGTAAGGCAGCCTCCACAGGGTCCGGATAATTTGTTCCCCGGGCTTCTCTTATTGTGGCGATGTGATCGACATTAACACCTAATCTCATTTTAAGTATACAGCTTTCTGTCTGTCTCTCTTAACCTTTTTATCAGAGATTTAACCAGATGATAAACCATAGGAGTTTCCTGTAATTTTTCTTCAAGTTCTTCGACTGCAAGAACAGAAACGGTGGTCTCCTCTATGGCAACAGCGGTGGCACTCCTTGGGCGCCTGTCAAGAGCGCCCATCTCACCTAAAAAATCTCCGGTTTTTAAATCGGTTATCCATTTCTCTTTCTTCGTTATTCTTACTCTTCCCTTTCTTATCAAAAACATTTCTTTAGGTACATCTCCTTCTGAAATCAGAACTTCTCCGACTTTAAAATGTTTTGTTTCATTCATTATCTCTTCCTTGATGGAGATTTCTTCTCCCATCCAGCAACGATTGGAGCAACAATAAAAATCGAGGAATAAGTACCAATTAAAACTCCCACAAGAAGAGTTAGAGAAAAACCATGAAGAATCCTTCCTCCGAAGAAGAACAGGGAAATAAGGACAAATAAAGTTGTAACAGAGGTTATTATTGTCCTTGCTAAAGTCTGATTTATCGATGAATTTATAATCTCTCCGAAAGGCTTACCCCTCATCAGTTTCATGTTCTCTCTGATCCTATCCGAAATTACTATCGAATCATTTATAGAATAACCAAGTATAGTCAAAAGCCCAGCGATTATTGGAACGCTAAACTCCGTATTAGTTATTGAAAGTATGCCTGTGGTTAATACAAGATCGTGAACCAAAGCTATTACAGCTGCGATTCCGAAACGAAAAGTAAAGCGGATTGAAACGTAAATAAGAATTCCTACCATCCCTAACAATATAACCAATAAAGCTCTCGTTTGAAGACCTTTAGAAATTGCTGGACCCACAAGCTCCTGCCTTGGGAAGTCGATCTTTCTATCGGAAAAGTTCTCCTTTAAGACACTTTTAAGTTTTTCCAGTGAACTTTCTTCGCTTTCCTGTGCCTTTACCATGAAAAGATTAGCCTCCCTCTCCTTCTGCAAAGTTGCTTTATCGAAACCGCCCGTAGCGAGAGCGGTTCTCATTTCTTCGGAAGAAACAAGTTCGCCCTCAAACTGTACTTCAAGAATATACCCTCCAGTAAAATCTACTCCGTATTTCAGCCCACCGTGGACGAAGACAGAAACCATACCGCTGAAGATTAACACTCCTGAAATAATAAAAGCGCTTTTTCTCATCTTCAAGAAATCAAAATTGGGGTCCTTAAAGATGCTTAGCATTGGAAGGCTTTTTAAACCTTTCAATATCCAAAATTCGAAGAGATTTCGCGTAATAAAGATGGCGGTAAAGAAACTTGCAGCAAGACCAATAGATAAGGTGATTGCGAATCCTTTTATAGCACCGGTACCAAAATAGAATAATATGACAGCGGCAATAAAAGTTGTTGTATTGGCGTCCAGGATAGTAGAAAAAACTTTTTGATACCCTCCTACTATTGCAGTTCTTATTGTCTTTCCCGACCTCAACTCCTCCCGTATCCTCTCAAAAATTAGTACATTTGCATCTATAGCCGCACCAACCGTTAAAACGATACCGGCAAGACCAGGCAAAGTTAGGGTAGCTCGCAAGCCTGAGAGAACTGCCAGTAAGAATACTAAATTTAAGATTAAAGCTAAGATGGCTACCAAACCGCCTTTTAAGTAATAAACAATTATAAAAAGAAAAACGAGAATTGCTCCAAAGATAAGAGAACGTGTCCCGGCTCTAATCGAATCATTACCGAGAGACGGTCCTATGGAACGTTCCTCTACTATCTGAAGAGGCGCGGGCAAAGCACCTGCTTTAAGAATAATTGCCAGCGTCTTTGCTTCTTCATGTGTAGCATTGCCCATAGTTATCTGGGATTTACCATTCGGAATTCTTTCCCGTACGACCGGCGCTGACTGAATTATACCGTCTAAAACAATCGCTATTTGTCTTTCTACATTTGCTCCGGTAATCTGAGCCCATTTTCTCCAATATTCTTTTCTCATAGTAAGGTCTATCCTGTAACCCATCATATCCTGCTGGGTTCCTACTCCGAGAGTCGCATCAAGTATGGAACTTCCTGTCAGAAGAGGGTTGTTTTTTAGAACGTATAGGGGATAATACTTATAACCTTCCAGAATTACTTCCTTGCCCCATTGTATGGTATCGCCAAAAGGTATTTGGCCCTGTATCTTAGGAAGACTTAGAAGAGAATCAATATAAGATTTGTACGGAGACATTATTCCGAAAGCTCTGACTGCAGGCGGAAAATAACTAAAAATATCAAAGGTGTCACCCTGCATCGCTTTAAGCGTTTCGTTCATTCGACTTAGTATATTCTGCATTTCGTTGGGCTCTCTCACTAATTTAAACTCAAGTAAAGCTGTTTTGCCTATAATCTGCCTGGCATTTTCTCTGTCAATCACTCCCGGCAGCTGAACCATTATACGGTCTGTGCCCTGTTTTAATATCTCCGGCTCGGTAACACCTAACTGATCGACTCTATTCCTAATTATCTCGAGAGCTCTGTTAATAGCACCTTTAAGCTCTTCCTCTTTTAGCTTGGATTTATCGATCTCCATAACAAGATGCATGCCACCCTGCAGATCCAAACCAAGGTGTAGAGCTCTGGATTTTATCACCTTCTGTTTGCTCGGGGAAATTCTGCTAAATTCTTCTTTATCTTTTGAAAAGAATATAAAGGAATAATGTAACTGCCATATCGCAATAGCCACAACAACAAAAATAAAAAGCCATTTCCATTTTAGATTTTTCATTCACAACCTCCTCAGTAATGGTGGATTGATTATAATATTTAAGAATTACTTAAAGACTTCCTTCCCTTCTGCTATAATTTCATTTAAAGCATCTTTAAAATAATTTCTTTCTTTCAAAACTTCCGGATCTACCTGTCTCTTGTAAAATTTCCAGGATTTTTTTATTTCCTCTCCAAGAAGCTGAACTAACGTTCCATCTCTTCTCCCCTGTTCAACTTTATCTTTATGGTAGATATAGATATCCTTAACAAGAGATCTTCCCAATCTCTCTGCTTTCCTATGTTGCTTCATTTTTTCAGGATCATCCGTCAAAGGAACTGTTTCCTTTATCACTGTCTCAGCTGGTTCATCAATAAAAGATACCTCAACAGGTGCCGCTTTCCCGGACTCGACGTTTTTTCTTAAAATTTCCTTTGCCTCACTTATACTCGGTTCAAAGCTGTTCTCTCTAAAAGGAATAAGTTCTATGTCAAGGGGTTCCCTGTAGATAGTAAATACATTGGAACACTCAAGGCATTTAACAGCTCCTCCCGAAGCAGGAACGTCCATGTCCGCTACTTCATATTTAGTCTTACATTTCGGGCACTCTACAACCATTTAAATCCTCCAATATTTGAATTTCGTACAATAAAAAAGTAACAAAAAAAAACAAAAGGTCAAGGGCAAATTTTGTTATTTTGTCCATTGGCTCCGAATTTCCTCCAGGTCTTCCATAATTTCAGAATTATCACGACGGGGAACTTCAAATATCGCAAATCCATTGTGTTTTTTCATGAAATCCACAACCGGTTCCCAGCTTATTTTACCTTCATAGGGAACAAGATGATCATCGCTTCCTTCCATCATCGAATCGGACAAATATAAATGTTCTATTCTATCTTCAAAAAGATCGAGTAATTTATTTAATATATTTCCTTTTGCGCTTGCATGAGAAGTATCGACACAAACAGGTAGATTGAATTTATCGAAGATAGTCTGCAATTCATCAATATTAGAACCTAAATCATCTGGAAATGTGTTTTCTAATATTATATTGGTATCCCATTCACCTGCAAATCTGACTAATTCGCCTATACTTTCGATTGCTTTCCTAATATCACCGTCACTTTTGCCCGGATGAAGAATGATTCTTGGTACGTCTAATCTTTTCGCAACAAGAATGACTTTCTCCACCTCCCTGAGAGACTTCATTCTCGTCCATTCTTCACTACTGGCGATATCAACCCAGATTGGAGGATGGAGAGAAACACCTTTAAGAGACTTTTTCTTTAACATCATTTTCAATTTCTTGATTTCGCCCTTATCCTCATAATTAAAATGCCCCTTTTCGCATCTTATCTCTACGAATTTAAAAGAGCTCTTTTTTATTATTTCTATACTAGTGAAAACGTCTCTATCGTCTGCTATAATTGTAGATATTCCAAAATTAAACATGTAAAAGATAATACAGGTATTGTTTTCATTCGCAAGGGGAAATAAAAGAATAACCGATACCAAATGAAAGTTTTTGTTCAGGAGAACGCAGTTGTCATTTTGTTTTCAAATAATATTGAAAAAGAGTAGAGGGTTCTGTTCTTTTCTGTTTAAAGAAGTTTATTTCGGTACATATAAGGTATCTCGTGTTGGATGATACCCAAGAAACAAATCTCCACTTCCTTCAAGCAGAACTGAAAAAAAGATAATAAAATAAAAATCATTTGTTGCTTATTTTTTTAAAGGAATCGTTTGCCAACTTGTCTGCAATACGATTTTCCTCTCTGGGTATATGTAGAACTTCCCAATTTTTGAAACCTAACAATTTTCCCCTAATCTTAACATATAACGGTTTCAATTTCTCGTCTTTTATTTTATATATTCCATTAACCTGTCTTGCCAGCAACTGACTATCCGTGAAAAAACGCGCAGAAGAGAAACCTAACTTCTTGCATTCAACGATTGCCTTAAGTAAAGCTTTATACTCGGCTACATTGTTAGTTGTGTCGCTAATCTTCTCGGAAATTTTTTTGATTTCGTTTTCATGCTCGTCTAAAATCAAAACTCCTATACCCGAAGGTCCAGGATTGCCTCTCGAAGCCCCATCAATAAAAACCTTAACTACTCTATCCATTTATAAATTAGGATTCTTCCGCAAGATTGACAGACAATAACTCTATTTCCTTTTCTCACTTCTGCAAATAATTGAGGTGGAATAGTAGAATGGCATTCGGTACATTCCGAATCTTCTATTATAGATGCTCCTGTCCCTCGAGATTCTTTTATTCGGTTATATTTACGAAGTAAATTTTCATCCTTGAGCCTTGCGGCTATTCTTATTCTTTCATCTTCCTTAATAACCAAATCCTCTTTTGAACCATCGAGTTCTTTTTTTAGAGCTTCTTCCTCTTTCGCGAAATTTCCCATCTTTTCTTCCATTATACTTTTCGCTTCATCCATCTTCTTTTTTGCTTCGTCTTTCTCAAAATAAACTTCCAATAATTCATCTTCCGTTTTCGAAATTGCTTCTTCAGTTTTTTCTATCTCTTTCTGCAAAATAACAAATTCCTCATTGGTATGACTTTCTTTTTTTCTCTTATTAAAATTCTCAAGGTTAAGTTTTTTCTCATCAATGATTTTTTCCAAATCTCTTCTTCTCTCATCAATTTTATCAAAAAAATTTTTTTCTTCTTCAAACTTGTTTTTGTAATCTTCTATTTTATCTTCAAATTCTTTGATTTGCTCCGGAACCTTTTTTTCCAGGTTTTTTATTTTATCGATTTCTTTATCCTTTTCGTAGATTTCCATCAGTATTTTTATCTTTTCAGCCGTTTCCATGCACCCTCCCCTATAAATAAAAAAAGTGCACTCTCGTGCACATTCTGGGCGAAAAGGGATTTG
>CAZALG010000030.1:0-12586 GCA_964485935.1 uncultured bacterium
CTTAATTTCCAGAACTCTGGGCAAAAGATAATCTACAACTTTATTAAGATTATCCTGAGACTGTGTTGTTTGTACAACCAGTCCTACTTTACTATTTTGTATTCTCAAATCGTCGGCAGAATCTATCACACGAACTTTTCCTTCTGTTTCCCCCACAATACTTATTACTTCTGGATGTTCCTTTTCTCCTATAACATAAGTTTCATAACCTTCAGAAATAAGCTGCTTTGCTCTTTCCTGTGCTTTTTTAACAAGAGGACAGGTCGCATCTACTTCCTTCAGATTTTTTTCTCTGATTTTGTTTAATACCTCCGGATGAACACCGTGCGATCTAATAATAACGTATCCGGTATCAATTTCGGAAAGATCATCAACCGCAATTATGCCTTCTTCCTCTAATTTTCTTACAACCTGAGGGTTGTGTATTATGTGACCAAGAGTCCAAACCTTATCTTTTGTTTCTCGCCTTACCTGACGCGCTATTCTTATTGCTCTTTTCACTCCAAAGCAAAAACCCATATTCTCAGCAAGTTTAATTTCCATTAAGCCAAACCCTTTATTTTTTCCATAATTTTTTCTGTGAATTCCATAGCATTTTTTGTGTTAGCTTTATTTTGAACAGGATAAAGAGGACTACCAAACTTTACAGTAAGAGGAGTCTTACGTAAGAAATGGTTTAACATAGGTTCATGAGTTCCTGTAATCGTAGCCGGAACTACTGGCACATTAGCCCTGATTGACATATATCCAACTCCCGGACGTGCAGGAAGGAACTCATTAGTCTTTGACCTGCTCCCCTCCGGGAACATCATTACAGCGTTCCCTTTCTTCAAAAGATTGACAAAAACTCTCATAGTTTTAACACCCGGGTTTTCAGTGTCAACAGGTATAGCATAAACACTTTTTAAAATCCACGAAACAGCCTTATTTATAAAAAGCCCTTTCTTAGCCAAAAAATAAACAGGGCGGCTATTCATACAACAACCTACTAAAGGAGGGTCATAATTAGATCGATGATTAGGAGCTATAATAACTCCTCCCTTTTCTGGAACGTTTTCCGCACCATATATTCGGAGGCCAAGGATTCTATAAAAAAGATAAAAGAGAAAATGACCTGCTTTATACAGAACCGGCGCCTTCATGAAGTTTTTTTATTTCCGAAACGACAATGTTCACCTGCTCATCTATAGTCAGTGAACTTGTATCAAGCAAAAATGCGTCACCAGCTTTCTTAAGAGGGCTCTCCTCTCTTGTTGAATCATGGTAATCTCTTCTTTTTAGATCTTTTTTTACTTCTTCCAGATTGCCTATTCTATGCTGAAGTTTTCTTCTCTTTGCTCTAATACTTATATCTGCGTCCATATAAAATTTTAAATTTGCATCAAGAAAAACCACAGTTCCTATATCTCTGCCTTCAACTATTGCGTTTTTATCATCCACTATTTTTCTCTGAATTCCAACCAGATATTTTCTCACTTCTTTTATCTTAGAAACAGGAGTCACAGCCTTACTAACTTGTTCTGTGCGCAACTCATCACTTACGTCTTCACCATTAACTATTGTTCTTTGCTCATCATCAACTTTTTCAATCTCTACATTCAATTCATCTAAAATCTGGATAATCTTTTCTTCATCATTGGGATCTATACCCCGCTGTAAAACAAAATAAGCCACTGCTCTATAGGTCGCTCCGGTATCAAGATATAACCAACCCAGTCGTTCTGCAACTTTTCGGGCTGTTGTCGTCTTGCCTGAACCGGATGTCCCATCGATCGCAACTACAAATCCCATAAATCAATATACAAGTATATAAAAAAATTTCAAGGTGTCAAGTAATAGTACGGAAAAAATACGTATTAAAATTTGTTGGTGTGTTAGTGCGTGGGTGTGTTGGTGTGTAAAAAAACAGACCAACGGACTAACAGACCCACAGACCAACAGATTTATTCCTCCTTGACTTCACAAGACCTATTACATAAAATATAAATGTTTGGCGAAAAAAGAGAATTATATGAAAACGAAACAATTAATAAATTTCACATTATTGTTGTGTTTTTTTCTATCCTTACAGTACGCTAATGCACAACAAGACGTAGAACTAAAAATGTGGTATAACAACCCTGCAAGTGTTTGGAACGAAGCACTCCCCGTTGGAAATGGACGCTTGGGAGGGATGGTTCATGGGGACCCTGTCAGGGAAAAAATCCAACTTAATGAAATTACTTTCTGGTCGGGCGGCCCTTCGCGCAATGATAATACAAATGCATTGAACGCATTATCCGAGGTACGCCAGCTAATATTTGACGGACAATATAGCGAGGCGGAAACAATAATAAATGAAAATATGACGGCAGAGCAATTACACGGCTCTATGTTCCAACCTATTGGAAACCTGTTTTTGCCTTTTACGGACCATAGCAACTATACGGACTATTACCGTGAACTGGATCTGGAGACAGCTGTTGCTACAACTACTTATAAGGTGGATGATGTTACATACAAACGTGAAGTTTTCGCTTCGCAACCTGATCAGGTTATAGTGATAAGGTTAACTGCGAGCGAGCCGGGAAAATTAACATTTTCGGCCAATATGAATGGCCCCTTAAAAGAAACAGTACGGGCTGTGGACTCGAATACCTTGGAAATGACCGGGCTTTCGAGTACCCACGAAAGGGTAACAGGACAAGTGAGATTTGATGCACGTTTAAAAGTTTTAAATACTGGTGGTTCCACTGACAGTGCTTCCATTAGAATAAACGTAAGCAATGCTGACGAAGTAGTAATTTTGGTTTCGGTAGCTACCAATTTCACGGATTATGAAACCTTAACCGCCAACGAAACTGAAAAATGCATAAATTATCTTTCGGCGGCTGAGACAAAATCATATACAGAGCTGTTAAACAGTCATTTGTCTGCTTATCAGAATTATTTTAACCGTGTAAGCCTCAATTTAGGAGGAACCTCATTATTTTCGGACGTCCCGACCGATGAACGGATTGAAAACTTTTCAGAAACAAAAGACAAAGAACTGGTTACAATGTATTACCAATTTGGGCGTTATTTGCTCATATCTTGCTCACAACCGGGCGGGCAACCCGCTACATTACAGGGCTTGTGGAACGACCAGGTTTATCCGCCCTGGGATAGCAAATACACTATAAACATTAACACGGAAATGAACTACTGGCCGGCAGAGAAATGTAATCTTGCAGAAATGCACGAGCCGCTTGTTCAAATGCTTAAGGAACTATCGGAAACAGGTCAGCAAACTGCCCAAACCATGTATGGCTGTGATGGATGGGTTACACATCACAACACCGATTTATGGCGAATTTGCGGTGTGGTGGATGGTGCCTATTGGGGAATGTGGCCAATGGGCGGCGCATGGCTCTCTCAACACCTGTGGGAAAAGTATTTATACAGCGGCGATCTGGAATATCTTGCATCTGTTTATCCGGTGTTAAAATCGGCATGCGAATTTTATCAGGATTTTCTGATTGAGGAACCCGAAAATAATTGGTTGGTTGTAAGTCCCTCAATTTCACCTGAAAATAGTCCTCCAGTTCATAGTCCCTCCATTTGTGCCGGAGCTACAATGGATAATCAGTTACTTTTCGATTTGTTCACCAAAACCATAAAAGCCGCAAATTTATTGGATATTGACAGCGTTTTAATGGTTGATTTCAAAAATATACTTGACCGCCTGCCTCCAATGCAGATCGGAAGATTAGGGCAATTGCAGGAATGGATGGAAGACTGGGATAGTCCGACCGACCAGCATCGTCATGTTTCGCACTTATATGGGTTATGCCCCAGCAACCAGATTTCACCTTATACCTCACCCCAATTGTTCGATGCAGCGCGTACTTCGCTTATATACAGGGGCGATGTTTCTACAGGTTGGTCTATGGGGTGGAAAGTGAACTTATGGGCACGCTTGCAAGATGGCAATCACGCACTAAAACTAATTACCGACCAACTTACTTTGGTTGACCCGGGAAATCCTACAATGGGTGGTACATTCCCAAACTTTTTCGATTCACACCCGCCATTCCAGATTGACGGAAATTTTGGATGTACTTCCGGAATAACGGAAATGCTTCTTCAAAGCCACGACGGAGCTATCCATTTTCTGCCAGCTTTGCCCGACGAATGGGTAACCGGAGAGGTAAGCGGATTGCGAGCTTATGGCGGTTTCGAGGTTGATTTTAATTGGGAAGACGGCGCAGTTAAAGAAATAGTAATTACATCGAATCTTGGCGGAAATTGTCGCATTCGTGTTCCTAACGATGTAGCTTTGATTGATGGGACTTTATTGGATTCGGCTTCGGGAACTAATCCGAATCCTTTTTTTGCCACGGCTGAAATAAAAGACCCGATAATAGTTAATTCTTCTATATTAAACCCTGTAGATCTTGAACCAACTTTTTTGTACGACCTGTCCACTGAAGCCGGCGAAACATATACAATTATAGATAGGAATGCCTTACCGAAATCGAAATAATTCGCACAAATAGCAATCAGGATTAGAAGTAGTGCAAGCCAGCGGTTTAGGAATTATGGATTAAGTGGTAAGTGTTTTTTCTTAATCCCTGCTTTTCTTCTTAGCTTTGCAACTAATCCTTAATCTTTGCTTAGCTTCAGGCTTTCCTACTAATCCTTTAACTATTCCTCCTTGACTTTACAAGCCCTATTACATAAAATATAAAAAGCTATGCAGAGAATAAATTTTTGTGTCTTAAATTTTATTTTTAATTATATAAAGGAGGGCAAATGAGTTTAATGTCGATTCTCGCAAAAGGCGGATGGACAATGGTTGCTATAGCAATTGCTTTGTTTATAGGAATCTATTTTGCTATAGAAAGGTTTATATATTACAAGAGAAGTCAGAGTCCGATAGAAGATTTACTGAAAAGAGTCTCTGCCTGGTTAAAAGAGAGAAGCGCCGAGGATGCTCTTAAAGAAATCAAAAACTATGATACACCTGCAACAAGAGTAATGACCCAGGGCATAATTTCAGGAAAAAAAGAAGCTATGAATGCACACGCCGCCTCTGAATTAAAAAAACTGGAAAGCGGCTTAGGGGTTGTTGCATCCATAGGCTCAATAGCTCCAATGCTTGGTTTCTTTGGTACAGTTTTAGGCATGATAAAAGCTTTTATGCAAATCGAAGTGCTGGGTGGAGGAGTTAATCCATCACGGCTTGCAGGCGGAATATGGGAAGCCCTCGTTACCACCGCTGCCGGCCTTGCAGTCGGCATTATTTTTCTTCTGATATACAATGCTCTTTCCGATAGAATGAATAGTATAATTAGGGACATCAACAGGGTAACTTCCGAAATAGCAACATATATCGAGTGATTGAGATGCCTATGGAATCAAAATTCAAAAGAAAAATCACATTTCCTGTCATCTCTATGGCAGATATAGTACTGCTTCTTTTAATTTTCTTTCTGCTAACCTCTACATATCTCGTACAGCCCGGAATTAAGGTTCACCTGCCTCGAACTGCCACAAAGGAAGCAATAACACAGGAGAAAATAACAATAACAATAACCAAAAGTGGAGCCGTTTACCTTGAAGATAAACCTGTTGAACTTTCACGTTTTCCCTATCTACTAAAAGAAGCCAGCGATAAAGTTATACTGATAAAAGCCGACCGCGATGTTACCATCGATATGACCGTTAAAGTAATGGAAATGGTTAAAAAAAGTGGAGCAAGTAAATTTGTCATAGCTACCACACCCGGAATAGAGTGAATAAAAATATTGTTTCTCTTATATCAACGACAATTATATACATTGTACTTATTCTAATCTTTTTTTTCGTTTCCGTTAATCTGAAATACCCTGCGGAAGAATTTGTCACTCTTGGCTTTCAAACAATAGAAGATATCGAAGAGATGGGAGCTCTCTCAAAAATAGGAGGAACTGAAGACATTTTTTCTCCCTCAGGCGATGTGCCCGTCACAACTGGAAGAACAAAGAAAAGCCTATCCCCTCTTGAGAAACCGCCTTACGAAGGAGGCGAAACAGAGAGTGGAGAACGAGAAGGTTACAGATTAGCCGGAGAACTTTCGAAAAGAAAAATAATACATTTTAAAAAACCATTTTATCCTGAGAACGAAAACGAGAATACTCAGGTAAAATTAGAAATTGAAGCCAATCCCGACGGGACAGTAAAAACTGTCAGGGTTGTAAAAACGGGAGGTATATCTTTTGATAACAGTGCAATGGAAGCGGTGAGAGAATGGCGTTTCCAACCTTTAGCTCCCAACGTTAAACAAACAATCCAGAGTGGAATCGTAACAATATATTTTGAGCTAAAATGATTCTCATCCTTCTATCCCTTTCATTAAATCTTGCCAGAGACCCTTTTGGAAAAGACATCTCAGGAAATAATTGTTGTATTCTATCCGGAAAAACGCTAAACATCGCTGTACAGGCTACAGAAGGAGGAAAACCTCTAGCGGATAAGTGGATTAAATTCGTCGCTTATAACGGTAAAATCTCTCATGATTCGGTTAAAACGGATAATGCCGGATTTGCCAGCGCCGAGTTTATACCGGAAGAGGATGGATGGGTAGAAGCAAAAGTAAATGGAGAATCTTTAGAAATCACGCCCAAAGTTATCCCAAAACAACAACTCATTAAATTATTACTCTCGGTTATAATCGGGACTGTCCTCATATTGATGGGTCTTGACCACACAAATAAAGGCTTTTCCAGATTGAGCGGGGAAAAAATAAGGCAGATGCTATGGCGGACGACAAAAAATCCAATTCTTGCTTATTTTTCGGGGATAGTTCTTGCCGTACTTCTTGAATCAAGTACATTAACTGGACTAATGCTGCTGGGGCTCCTTGAATCCTCTCTTATTAAACTTTCAACCGCGCTTATAGTCCTCTCCGGAGCAGCTCTCGGTTCTACTTTTACGGTACAAATAATAGCAACGGATATTATACAATTCAGTCCCATTATTGTTCTAATTGGCTTCATCCTCTGGCAAACAAAAACAAAATTAAGTTATATAGGAAGAATTCTTCTGGGATTCGGACTGATATTTTTTGCTATATGGTTAATAAGAGACAATATCCAACCACTAAGAGATATATTTACCCCTAATATAAATCCTCTTTTGCTTTTCATCTTTTCCATTATTTTAACCTTTCTTTTCCATTCCAGCGCTGGAGTTCTCGGTTTAATGATAGCCTTCGCCGGAGTAATCGATCTCTCGACGGTAATACCGGTGGTGCTGGGAGTAAAT
Organism: uncultured bacterium; assembly: GCA_964485935.1. Taxonomy (GTDB): domain Bacteria; phylum Hydrothermota; class UBA3072; order UBA3072; family UBA3072; genus JAFGHJ01. The sequence goes on from CAZALG010000030.1 coordinate 7,267, forward strand.
ATAGGGACATCATTTTCGATACTACTTGGTTCTACTCGTTTTTCTTCATCCTCTGATAAGGCAATGGGAGTTGGATATGTAATTCTTAAAGTATTATTTGTCGGACTATCTTTTTATTTTATTTTTCTACCCAAGAGCTTTACACCGGACGCAAGGAATATCGCGAATTTACATTCTCTTGTAAATATCTGGGGATTTTTCTTAATTCCTTTTTGCTTCCCTCTTGCAGTATTTTTAAAGAAAATATTCGGAGTGGGAAAATCCAAACTCAAACTGGATCCTCTTTTCTTGTCTTCTTCCACCGTCGCCATATCGAAATCTTATGAAGTAATACGTGAATCCATAGAAATCACTGAAAATATGTTTCAGGACACCCTTAAAGTTTTCAAAAGCAATAATGACGCTTTAAGAAAAATTATAATTACCAGAGATAACATAATCGACAAAAACCAGGAAGAATTAGTTTCTTATACTTCCAAACTTCTGGGGCAGGAATTATCAAATCGGGAAAGCAACAAATGTGTTACAATATTAAAAATAGCAAACGAGATAGAACATATAGGAGATTTAATTAGCAAAAATATTATGAATTATGCAGAAAAAAAGATAAAAAAATCTTATTTTTTCTCCAAAGAAGGATTCAGTGAAATAAAAAAATATCACGGAACCATTCTTTCGAATATTAAAGAAGTGAAGGCTGCTCTATCGACTATGGACAAAGATATAGCCAGGGATTTACTTTCGAATCAAAAGAAGACTGAAATCAAACTTAAAAAATTCAGAGAAAGCCACATAAATCGTTTAAAAGAAGGAAAACGCGAAAGCATTGACACAAGCGCTATACATCTCGACCTATTAAACGATTTTGACAGGATAAACTATCATATATATAATATCTCGAAAGCTATAATAGGTGAATTATGATTGCCGAAAACCATGTTGTATCCTGCGAAGAATTTGAAGGCCCTCTTGATCTTTTACTGTATCTCGTAAGAAAACAAGAGGTAGCCATACGAAATATTTCTCTTTCACGAATTACAAGAGAGTATCTGCTATTTGTAAAAGACCTCGAAGAAATAGATTTCGACGGAGCCGGAGAATTTATAAGGTATGCCGCAACTCTTCTTGCCATAAAAGCAAAAGGAATAACAAAGGAAGAAGAATCTAACGAGGGGGCGGAAGATTTCGAAACAAAAGAATCACTTATTGAAAAGTTAACTAAGTACAAAAAATTCAAAGGTATAGGAGCTTATCTGGGAGAAGAATTAATCCTGGCAAATGCAATGTTCAGAAGACCCGATAGAGACATAGAAAAAGAAGTACATATTTCAATCAACGGCTTAAAATTTTTACTCGAAAGAATTAAAAAGAGGGATCCTTTCAATCCACCCACCACAATTTTATTTCATATCGACCATCTGATAGACACCTTAATGATAAAACTTAAAAAACTAGGAAAGTTTCTTTTTTCCAAGATTGTTGCCAAGGCGGAAAGTGAAGAAAAAATCGGGTTGTTCTTTGCCCTTCTCGAAATAGTAAGAAGAGGTAAAGCAAAGGTTTTTCAGGAAAAACCTTTTGATGAAATATTCGTAGAAAAAAAGTGACTATCAAATATAGACATTTATCAAAGGGTATAAAAACCCTCTTAAAGAAAAGAGACGTGACGAGCCAAAAAAGCCTTGAACGTTTTCTCGTCCCCAATTTCGAAAATCTACGTTCAGCGGACGAAACTTTGAAAACAGCAGTCGCAGAAGTCCAGGATTTTATAAAAAAAGGCAAAAGAATACTAATCTGGGGAGACCAGGACGTAGACGGAATAACATCAACTTTTATCATGAAGATACTATTCCGTAGAGTTTTTGGGATTAAAGTCTGGCACTACATCCCTAAAAGGAGTGAAGAAGGTTACGGGCTTTCCCGATTAGGTATCGACAAAGCCTATAAAAAAGGAATAGATCTTATCATCACAGTGGACTCGGGAATAAGCAGCGCCTCGGAAGTAGAATATCTTAAGAAGAAAGGCATGCATATAATCATAACAGATCACCACGAATTAAAAGAAAAACTCCCCAAAGCACCGATAATAAACCCAAAACTGAACTCCTTCGGCTATAAATATCTGTGCGGCGCAGGTGTAGCTTTCAAGTTTGCGGATTGCATGTTCCTTGAATATATGGGTAAAAACACATCAGAATGGACCAGCGAAATACCTGAAATACCGGCACTCGCATTTATTGGGACACTCACCGACAAAGTTCCCCTTCTTGATGAAAACAGAATAATATACACGCAAGGATTAAAATGTTTGAAAAAATCCAAAAAACCTTCCTTTTCTTTGCTATCTGGTAAAAGAAATATCTCAAAAGCTATTATGCCTCTCTCTTCCGGAAGAGAACATCTTACCTGGGAGTTTTTCTCTGCCGGGAACGCTAAGGAAGCAGAAGAGACTTACGCACTTCTAAAGTCGAAACATTTCAGCTGGAATCTGCGCGCTCGTGGAGCGTTTTCTTCTTTAAAAAGTGATTTAAACGAGAAAAATCTGGTAATTTTCAGGAAGGACCTCGATTACAAAATTGCCGGTAGTGTAGCAAACAGAGCAAAGGATTATTGTAAAAATCCAGTTTTCCTAATCTATTCTGTAGGGTCGAAAATTCGTGGAGACGGCAGAGGCCCGGAAGACTTCGATCTTTTATCAGTACTTAAAGAAGTAAAAGAACTGCTGATAGACTATGGCGGACACAAGTGCGCGTGTGGCTTTGAACTTAAGAAAGGCAGAGTAGAAGAATTCAAAACGAAAACAGAACCTCTTTTAAAAAAATATAAAGCAAAAAAACCATACGATTCAAAATTAACTTTAAGCGAAGTGACAGAAGATTTGAAAAATCTTATAGGCAAAATGGAACCCTTTGGCAACTCTAACCCTCCGCCGGTTTTCCTGATTGATAACGTAATTTATGAAAAAAAAGGAAAAGCGTTCTTTCTTTCCAACGGAAAAACAGAACTAATACTCTCGGAAGTCAGAGAAATGCCCCCGCCATCTAAAAAGGTTAATGCTTATCTCGAAATAAAAGGAAATAAAATTAATTTAAAAAGATGGGAATGGTCAAAAGAATAAAATTTGATAAAAATCTTCTTATTCTTCTCGCCTTACTATTAGTAATAGGAGCTTTTCTGCAGTATACAGCAAACTATCCTGGCGATCAGACGTTTTTTAAAAACCATCTAATTTGGATATGCATCTCTCTGGTTGTCGGTTCTCTGATTCTTTTTTATCCCCTTAACGGACTAAAGGATATAGCTGTAATTCTGTACATAATAGGCACAATTCTTCTAATTATTGTCCCCTTCTTCCCAAAAAGCGAAGGCAGGTGGATCAGGTTTGGGTCTTTCCAGTTTCAACCTTCTGAAGTAATGAAGCTTTTCTTTATAATATCTATAGCAAAAATCCTTTCAAAGTTCGAATATAAAAAAGTATATATGAAAGACCTGAAATTTCTTTTTATAATTTCGGCTATATCTATACTTCTTATTTTTATAGAACCGGATATCGGAACATCGGCAATATACCTTTTTATTGTACTGGGTATGGTGGGAACTCTTAATATAAGCATACCTCGTTATTTACTTTTTGTATCTCCTTTAATTTCATTTCTATGCGGCTTCCATCTAATTTCCTGGATTTTATTTATGATAATGCTGGTGGTAACAATAATAATATCAGATATCGATCTCCGGTCAGCCATAGGTGTTTTTCTTTTAAATTTAGCTATTGGAGCTTCCGCGCCTATTATGGAAGGGCTTCTAAAACCGTATCAGAAAGACAGACTCCTCAATTTTTTGAATCCTTCCCTGGACCCTACAGGTGCGGGATGGCAGTTACTACAATCCAAAATATCTATAGGGTCGGGCGGAATATTCGGAAAGGGATATCTAAACGGTTCAATTAAAAACCTCGGATTTTTACCTCAAACCAGAACAGATTTCATATTCGCTGTTTTAGGGGAAGAATTCGGATTCCTGGGGACTTTTATAATTCTTATTCTGTTTTCTCTGTTTCTTTTAAGAATCCTTCACATCGCGCAACACGCACAAAGACCATTTGGGAAATACCTTGCCTACGGTATTTTCTTTTATTTTCTATCACAAATAACGGTAAACATTGCAATGACTGTGGGTCTCCTGCCGGTAGTCGGTTTACCTCTTCCATTTTTAAGTTACGGAGGAACTTCACTTTTAGTATCAACAATCTCGGTTTCCCTCTTGATTTCAGTTAAGAATGAATCCATTGTTTAGTTTTCTGGTCGATTTAGAAAAATTCATCTTTCCGCCTTTCTGTCCTATTTGCGACAACGAGTTGAAAAGAAATGAGATAATATGTCAGAGATGTTTTGACAAAATTTACTTTGTTTCAAGGAAAAAATGTAAGATTTGCGGAAAACCATTAAAGTCAGGCAAAATATGCAAGAACTGCAGGAAAGAAATCCCTTATTTTGATTCTGTAATAAGCTGCGGAAGTTATGTTCCCCCCTTCTCCGACATAATAAAAATCTATAAATACCGTAACAGACCCTCACTTTCCGCAAGGCTCGCAAGAAAACTTTACTCCAACTACGACTCACGAAGTGACGTAAAAAATATAAATTATTTAACCTGGGTACCTATGAAAAAGTCTGAAAAAAGAGAAAGAGGATACAATCAGAGCCAGCTTTTGGCCCACGAGTTCTCAAAAATTTCTTCACTTAAAAGTACTAATTTATTACGCAAAATAGCAAATATTCCTTCTCAAACGACATTACCTTACGAGAAAAGAATTCACAACGTCGAGTGCGCCTACGGAATAAAAGAAGAAGCATTAAAAAACTTTAAAGGTAATCCTGAAAACGGCATTATACTTATAGACGATGTTTTGACAACAGGCAGTACTCTAAACGAATGCGCCAGAAAACTGAAAGAAGTGGGCTTTAAAAAAGTTGTCGGACTTGTTCTGGCTATTTCCCCTTAAGGAGCCTGGCAAATTGAGCTTTTTTTCTCGCTGCCGTGTTCTTATGAATAACTTTATTCTTAACAGCCTTATCCACAGCTGAATAAGCTACCTTTATCAGTTCTTCTTTCTTTTTAGGGTCTTTTTCTTCTTTCAATTTCCTTGTAATATTCTTGATTCTTGTTTTTAGACCCTTATTTCTTTTTCTATTTTCTTCTGCTATTCTAACTCTTTTCTTTGCTGATTTTATATTTGGCACTAAACCTCCAATAAGTTTTATTATTTAAGGCGGCACCCGGATTCGAACCGGGGGATAACGGTTTTGCAGACCGTCGCCTT
>CAZALG010000031.1:0-12450 GCA_964485935.1 uncultured bacterium
TTTTGTTGGCAGATCGGATGAAGAAAAAGGACAAATAGTTCTGGTAAATCCGATTATTGTTAAGGCCGACGGAGAGGATATGATGGGGGAGGGATGTCTTTCTGTTCCTATTGCGACTGTGGAAATACCTCGGGCAGAGATTCTTGTCGTTAGAGGATTCGATGCGGATGGAAAAGAGGTAGAGTATAAGGCGAAGGGTCTTATAGCGAGGATGATACAGCACGAAATAGACCATCTTAATGGAGTGTTGATAATAGATTACCTCTCTAAGGGAGATTTGTTGAAATATCAGATGGAATATAGCAAGAAGGAAGAGGAGGAGGAATGAAAAAAGATTTTGTGTCGATGAATGATATAAATAGAGTAGAATTTTTGGAAATCATCAGAGATGCTTGTATACTTAAAGAAGAAAGAGAAAAAGCATTAGAGAAGACTCCTCTTAAAGGAAAAGTGCTTGCCATGCTTTTTGAGAAGCCGTCTCTGCGGACCAGGTTTACGTTCCAAACCGGTATTTATGAGCTTGGAGGCATGGGGATTTATTTTGCGCCTTCTGATATTGATATAGGGAAAAGAGAAAGCGTGGAAGATATCGCGAAAAATCTTTCGAGATGGACTTCTGGAATTATGGCAAGAACTTTTGAGCATTCAACAGTTACCGGTCTTGCGGAAAATGCAACCGTACCCGTGATAAACGGTCTTTCAAATCTGGAACATCCCTGTCAGATTTTGGCAGATTTTCAAACAATATATGAAAAAAAGGGAAAACTTGAGGATGTTAAATTGGCGTTCATTGGCGATGGCAACAATGTCTGTAATTCGATGATGTTGGCTTCCGGGATTATGGGTGTTGATTTCAGGGTTGCTCATCCAAAAGGGTATGAGCCTGATAAGGATATTACGGAGGAAGCTAAAAAATTAGCAGCTGCTTCGGGCGGCTCTATAACTATAACAAATGATCCGAAGGAGGCTGCGGATGGAGTCGATGTTATATATACCGATGTCTGGGCTTCGATGGGTTTTAAGCACGAGGCGGCAGAGCGAAGAAAAGCTTTTGCTTCTTTCCAGGTTAATGAGGAAATCGTATTTTACGCAGCTAATAATTATATATTCATGCATTGTTTGCCTGCGATAAGAGGAGAAGAGGTCACCTCTGAGGTGATAGACGGACCTAATTCGGTGGTTTTTGATCAGGCTGAAAACCGTCTGCACGCGCAGAAAGCGTTGATGTTGAAGTTGATGAGGTAGTTTTCGGGACGCAGATTGACATTAGATTACCCGTTCACCCCATTCTTTATTTGTTTATAAAAAAACTAAAACCTAAAAACTAAGACCAAAGACCTAGTATCAAGTATAGATTTTATTATGAAAAAAAGATGGCGTATATTACTACTAATTGTATGGAGTATAGGGATACTTTTTCCTTTTTACTTTATGCGGGAATTTTCTCATTTTTATAAAACGGGTTTTGATTGGGCTTTTAAATCCGTTATAACTCATGTTTTAATGCATGTTTTTCTCTATGCTGTGCTTGCTTGGTTGATGTCAGTTGTGTTTTCAAATAAAAAGAAACGAATCTCTCCGGTTAAAGTGGTTTTAATCGTTTTGGTTGTATCTATAATGCAGGAAGCGATTCAATTGGTGTCGATTAGATGTCCCGTAGGATGGGATGACATTTTTGATATCCTCGTGGATGTAATCGGGGCTTTGATAGGTGTGTTTGTTTTTCGCTGGCAAAAGCGAAAATTTAACCCAGAGGACACAGAGAAAAGAAAAACACACTAAGCAAACAGAGTTTTCATTTGTTTTTTAAGCCAATAGCTAAGTGCGGAGAGCTGAAATCTCAGTACAATGACAAGTGACACTTATATACTAACTCATACACTCTCTTTTTATTACTAGTATCATATAATTGTATAGGGTTTTACAATAATTTTTATACTTGACATTTATGGTTTAAATGGATAAAATATAAATGTGAAAATATTTTCTGTTTAAGGAGGTTTGGTTATGTCGGGGCCGGATGTCGAATTAGTTCTCGGGAAGATTTTTGAAAAGGCTATTGAGACTAAGAAAAGAGTCGGACAGATTTACCGGCAATTTGCTCGATTGTTTTCTCATGTACCTGAAGTCGAAGATTTTTGGAGAAAGATGAATATAAATCAAGTCACGCATGCGGATTGGTTGAAAGAAACTAAAGAATCCCTATCTGAGGAACAAATACTTTCTTTGCCAGAGGTCGAACTGGTTTTAAAAATACATTCTATTAAAAATTTATTAGATAAGCATTCGAAAAAAGAAATTGGGACCCTTCATGATGCATATGAAGTTGCGCATGAACTTGAGTTTTCAGAGGTTAATGAACTTTGTAAAATTCTTATGCGCCAATTTGTTTCTTCTGAAAAGAAGAAAAATCTTATTCTTGCTGAAATAGATGAACACCGAAAACAAATAAAGTATCTGCCAGAAAAGTTTGAGGATGGAATGAAAGAGATAAAAGTTGAGGGGGGATGAGAGATAAAAGTTAGAAGCCGGAAACAAGGAGGAAGAATAACAAATTCTCTGTGCATTATTTTTGGTTAAATTGCTTTTTTATTAAAGAAAGTACTTGACATTTTTATTTTTTTTTGTACGATTTGCATATAGTAATTCTGGAGGAAGGAGGAATGAATTTAGCCCAAAAAGAGGCGATTATAGCGCAGATTGTAGGAGCACATCAGAGATTTTACAATATGCGTAACCGAAACTGTAAAGCTTCCCGTGAGGAAATAACTGATTGGATTAAGAGGCTTTATGCAAGCGGTTTTGAAGAGGGAGGGCTTTTGCTCCTTTTGAATGACGAAAAATCAAGAAGTCAACTTCTAGGAATACCCCCCACTAAATAAGTATATCTTTTTAGTTTGTTATTTATCATTTTTGTTCAGAATTTTTTTATCTGATTTCTTTGCTTGACAGGAAGATATTTTTTCGTACAATAGTAAGCATCTTGAGCTATTTTTTAATACCCGGGGGTAATTATGAGAAAAAAATCAATTTATTAAGTAAGCTCTATGTGATTGTCATTTTAACAGGGATCAATTGCACTCAAGCACAGGATTTAAGTGAAGGGGTAATCGATTTTGTTTTTGAACCGGAAAACAGTTGGACACAATTTGTCATCTGGATTGAGGACGGAAGCAGTGCATATGTCGGGACCGTGTACATAACTGACTTCATCGGACGTGAAGGAGGAGGAAACCGCACAAGCAGTACAGATATTGATCTCTCTACAGGAAATAGATGGAGCGCCTTTCCTATCTGGGCACACAAGAGAAATGTAATAGATACTACTTTTGGTATAGATAATTTATATCCCCCTTCCGAATCGCAACCTTCCTATCCTGCTGATATAGATGCCGTTTCAGGGGCTACTCCTAATACAGATGTTCAGACAAAAACCTTAGAACTTTCCGACCTTGAATATGGTGAATACGAATGCTGGATAGAAGTAAATCGGTCTTTTGATTTTAACGAGTATCATGAATATTCCTCCTATAGAGGACAACCTTCACTTGTTTGGAATGTGATGATTGAGGTGGGAGATTTCCCCGACAGCAGCATGGTTTTGGACTATACGGGATATGGATCTCCCGACGGCTCTGATGGGGACATCAATTCGCCTGATTAGACTATTACTACGGCGCAGAATCTTCTTGCCGAAATGAATGGATATAAATTTAAAGTGGTCTATACCCCTGATCTTCAAGGGGTTGAAGATGTTGACAGCCTAGCGCCGGTTTATTCCTTTATTCTTGAGCAAAATTATCCCAATCCTTTTAATACTTCGACTTTAATTTCATATTCTATTATGAGGCCTGCTTACGTCGCATTAAAAACATACGATGCAATTGGGAATGAAGTTCAGGCTTTAGTTTCTAAATTTCAAAGAGCAGGAAACTATGAAGTTGAGTTTGATGCAAAGGATCTTTCGTCTGGTGTTTATTTCTATAGATTAAATGTTGATGGCATTCTTTCTGCACCTAAGAAAATGCTTTTGACTAAATAAATTCTAACTAGTAATTGGTAAAAACGACAAAGAAAAAATCTGATTGAATCTGTGTTTATTGTTGCCTAATTCTTTTCTGTGTTTTATATAAAACAAAAAAGCTTGACATGAAAGTTATATTGAGTATTTTCTCAGAGTGTATGGATACATCTCAAATATACCAGGGAGAATTATGAAATATAAACAGCTTATTATTTTAAGCATTGTTTTTTTTGCATGCATTAGTTGCGAGGACCCACTGGAAGAAATTTCTCTAGATATAACCTCGAGACCCTTTTATATGGGGTTTACAAATTGGCCGCCGGAAGCCACTATAGAAGGTATAACGGAAATGTATCAGTTTATCGAGGATCACGGTGATTTATTCGCCTACCAGATTGACAACGGCGTACCGTGGCCAGAGGCGCTTACCGATTCCGATTTTTCCTCTAACCTGATGGAAAGTTGGGAATCGGCGCGAAATGAAATACCGGCAGGACATGCTCTCTTTGTATCCATAAATCCTCTGGATGATTCAAGAGTTAATATGGCTAAGTATTGGGGTGAGGAGGAGGGAATGGAATTACCTTCGCCCTGGGACACTTTACCCTTAAATAACGAGGATGTAAAGACAGCATATCTCAATTATACCAGGCGTGCTATTGAGTTCTTTAGTCCGGACTATTTTGCTATAGGTATCGAGGTCAATGTGTCGATGATCGATAGTCAGGAAGTCTGGGAAGATTATAAGGAACTGCACGAGTATGTTTACACCGAGCTTAAAGAATTGTATCCCTCCCTGCCGATTTTTGCAACTTTTACTCATGCTCACATGAAGGGTATGGAGGGGGCTGATGCGGTCATTCAGCAGCAGGAAATATCCGAGCTTTTAGAGTACTGCGACCTGTTGGGATTAAGTACTTATCCGTATGGTTGGAGCTACTGGCCGACCGGCAAAGAAGATCCCCTCCCTGAGGATTTTTTTGATATTCCTGTGTCTTTCGGGAAAACAGTGGCTATAACGGAAACTGGCGCTCCGTCCAGGGATTTCGAAGCGCTGGGAATAAGTTATGAGTTTACAGAAGACTATCAGTGCGATTATATTGACCTCTTGCTCAGGAAAGCGTACGAGCACGAATTCGCCTTTGTTGTTAATTGGACAAGTATAGATTTTGATAAACTCTTAGAAGATATTCCTGAAGAAGCTCGTGAGATTGCTTTGATTTGGGCTTATACAGGATTACAAAGTAGCGATGGTAGTCCCAAAAAAGCTCTGTCTATATGGGATGCCTATCTCCAGGTCCCGTATACTCGGTAATTCATTCGTGTTAATGCTTGTCAATATAAATAGAATCTCCGAATCTAAGTTAAATCGTTAAATGGTTGAGTGGTTAAGTGGGAAAACAAAAATATAAACTTTGTGTCTTTGTGCCTCTGTGTGATATTAATTTTGGTGGGGTTGAAGGTTTTTTCTTGACATAAGAAAATTTTTCACTAAAATATAAGTACGATGGATCAGTATAATTTAATCAGTTTTACTGGTATATTTTTCTTACTTGGCTTTGCCTGGCTTTTCTCATCTGATAAACGTAACATGAACTGGAGGCTTATATTCTGGGGAATCGGTATCCAGATGGCGCTTGCCCTTTTTATTTTTGTTTTTCCGATCGGGAGTAAAATACTTTTATTTTTAAACGATGCCGTAGTAGAAGTTCTGAAATCGGCTAATGCAGGTGCAGAATTTATATTTGGAAGACTGGCTCTTCAACCGGGAGGGGTAAATGAAGCGGGAGAAAAATCATTTGGTTTTATACTTGCTTTTCAAGGTTTCCCTACAATAATATTTTTCTCAGGGTTAATAGCTATACTTTATTATTTTAATATCATGCAGTGGATATTAAAAGGATTTGCCTATGTCTTTACAAAACTAATGAGATTATCGGGTGCCGAGTCCTTATGCGCTTCCAGTAATATTTTTGTGGGTATAGAATCTGTTCTGACAATCAAACCACACCTGCGGGAAATGACAAAGTCAGAATTATGTACGATTCTAACGGCGGGTATGGCGACTGTTGCATCGAACGTTCTTGCTCTTTATATTTTCAGTCTTAAGGCTCAATTTCCGACAATCGCTGCGCATCTGATTTCAGCTTCCATCCTATCCGCTCCCGCTGCTCTTGTTATGTCTAAAATTCTAATTCCGGAAGGAGAAGTACCAAAAACACTGGGGGGACAGGTTGAAGTGCATTACGAAAGAGAAACCAATGTTTTTGAAGCGATAATAAACGGAGCCAACAGCGGAGTTAAACTTATAGTTGGTATTGTGGCTTTACTAATAGCTGTCCTGGGACTGGTAGCTTTACTTGATTTAATTCTCGGGGGAATTGGGGAAAAAATAAATGTTTTAATTGGTACTAATATCGACTGGAGTTTGAAAGGTTTTCTTGGTTATTTGTTTTATCCTTTTACTGTAATGCTTGGTATTCCTCCGTCTGATGCCGGGGTTATTTCCCGTATTATCGGTGAGCGAGCAATTCTTACAGAAGTACCGGCATACCAGCATTTGGCGGTTGCAATGGAAACTGGGGTTTTAAAACATCCCCGTTCGGCGGTAGTCGCGACCTATGCGCTTTGTGGATTTGCTCATTTCGCTTCAATGGCAATTTTTGTAGGAGGAATTTCCGTGCTGGTACCGGAGAAAAGGCAAATTCTCTCGAAGATCGGGCTTAGAGCTCTTCTTGCCGCAACTTTAGCCTGTCTTATGACTGCCTGTATAGCAGGAACTTTCTTTACGGAAAGTTCTATTTTGCTTGGTGGATAAAATTAATGGGAAAATCTTTTTAAGGAACAGCCATAAAATAAATTTTTCGGTCTTTGAGAGGAGAAAGTTATGGTAGAAATGTTAGGATATTGTGGATTTTTATGCGATATTTGTCCTGCTTATCGGAAAAACATAAAGAGTGACGCCGATAAGGTCAAACTCAGTAATAAATGGTTTTTATACTTTGGTTTTAAAGTTCCTCCGGAGAAGGGCAGCTGCGTTGGCTGCAAAAACGAGGGATATCATCCCGATGAGGGATGTCCTGTACGGCCCTGTGCGATGAAGAAAAATGTTGAAAATTGCGCTTACTGTGATGATTTTGGTTGTGATAATCTAAAGTCCAGAATGGATTTTATTAAGAATTATGTTAAAGAAATCGAAAAAATTCCTGAAGAAGATTACAAATTATACATTGAACCATATTTGGGTAAAAAAAGATTACTTAAAACGAGAGAAAAATTGTGATAATTGGTCGGAAACTGCTTGACATGATGCTTAAATCGGTGTACCATATATATTAAAAGGAGGTATTTAATGGATCCTTTATTAGATTTTTTACTCTGGAGTGCAATAATTAATTTAGGTTTACTATTGGTGAGTTTTTTAGCTTTTACGTTAGGGCGTGATTTTATTTATAAGTTCCACGGTAAATGGTACGATATAAAAAAAGACCAATTTAATGCCATTGTTTATTCGGGCATGATGTTTTATAAGATATGCATACTTTTCTTTAATATAGTACCTTATATTGTGTTGCGTATTCTTAGATAATATATAATATTATTGAGAAATGTTCGTATGTTTAATATTTTTCGTTGCAACCCTAAATCTTACTGGAGGGTAAAATTATGAGGAAACTTCCCGTAATTTTTCTAATTTATGTTTTCATAGTGGCAGCCTGGTTAATTCTCGGAGCTACAATTTTAAAAAGAACGCATACACAGGATTACAAACTTAAGGATATGGTTGGTCAGTTATGGGGTACCGTGCAGTGGCAGAAAGCACCTACTGTTTACTACCAAGTACCTAAAAAGAAACAAATAGAGAAGATTGTATCAGGTAAGACTGTTAAGGAATTTGAGACCTATTATGTTGAACATTATATACCTCTGAAGGCAAGTGAGATTGATGTTTCTTTATCTCTCGAACATCGCAAAAAGGGGTTGCTCTGGTACTCTACCTATGCGGTGGATTTTTTGGGATGGTACGAAATTATTAATGATGCTGATGCTACTCGTTATATTTATTTTAATTTCGATTTTCCTGCAGCAGGCGCAGTTTATGATAATTTTAAATTTAAAGTTAATGATAGAGAAATAGAAAAGATAGACATATCATCTGGAAGAGTATTCTACCCTGTAAAACTTTCTCCGGGAGAAAGAGAAGCTATAGAAATTTCATACACCTCTCAGGGTTTAGATGAGTGGTGGTATGATTTTGGTCAAAACGTAACACAGGTTAAGGATTTTATTCTTACAATGAATACCGATTTTGATGAAATCGATTTTCCTCAAAACAGTATTTCTCCGACAGAGAAAACTGAAACCGAGAAGGGATGGGAGTTAAAATGGCAATATTCTAATCTGCTGACGGGCGTCAAAATTGGTATGGATTTACCCAAAAAACTTAATCCCGGACCCTGGGTCAGTCAGGTTACTTTCTCTGCCCCTATTTCTTTGTTTCTCTTTTTCTTCTTACTATTCATCTTTACAACACTGCGTGGTATAAAAGTTCATCCAATGAACTATTTCTTTATCGGAGCCGCCTTTTTTAGCTTTCACCTGCTCCTTGCGTACCTTGTTGACCACATATCTATACACGCTGCAGTTCCAATTAGTTCTGCTGTTTCGATAACTCTTGTCGTAACCTACATGAGATTAGTTGTCAGCAATAGATTTGCCTTTGTGGAGATTGCGATTTCTCAGTTAGTATATCTGGTTTTGTTTTCTTACACGTTTTTCGTTGAAGGCTTTACCGGTCTTTCTATAACAATTTTATGCATAATAACCCTCTTTGTTGTTATGCAGTTTACAGGAAAGGTAGATTGGGAAGCGATATCTAAAAAGAAGTAATGAGGTAAACGTTTTTTAGAATAAAGGGAAGATAAACTGGTTTAAAGTTTAAAAATAAATATACAAAAACACGAAAATTTAAGTTTTTTCCTGTTAGATTGTGCTTGACATAACAGACCAAATGTATAACTTATGGAAAACTTACACCTTAACCTGGAGGAATTCATGGATAAATTAAAACTGAGTATTTTAACTGGATTGGTAGCAATATTTGCAATCTCAATGTTTTCATGCAACAGGAGTAGTTCCTCGGGTATTTTGGTAAAACTAGCAGCAAATAGTATAGAGAAATTTGAGACTCTTTATATAGATATCGGTTTGACTGAAAAATTTAAAAATCCTTATGACCCTGAGGATATAGGAGTGGATGCTATTATAAGACCCCCGGACGGCGATACAATAACTCTTCCCTGTTTTTATGAAGATGGTCCGTCCGGAAAATCAAATTGGGAAGCAAGGTTTACTGCTATGCAGGAGGGGACGCACTCGTTTCATGTTCGGGTAATTAACAAAAAGGGTACGTTTAATTCCGAAGAATTCTATGTATCTGTTAAAGAATCGGATAATGAAGGGTTCCTTCGACTAAATGATAAATCCTTTTATTCTTTTGTGTTTGATTCCGGTAAACGCTTCCGAGGTGTAGGTTTGAACATAGGATGGGAGTTAAAGTCAGATTGGAAATACCCATATGAGGATTATTTTGATGCTCTCGAGGAAAATAATGCGAATTTCTTTAGAACATGGATGTGTACCTGGAATCTCCCTTTGGAATGGACAAGAGTAGTTATGAGTTACGACGGAACGATTATCGATGAATTCGAAACCTGGGGTATAGTTTTTTCACGCACACAGGGTCTGAAAATTGATTTGGGGGAATCTCTGTTTACAGAAAATGATACAAATAGAGTTGCAATCCAGTCCAATGAAAAAGAAACAATTATTTATAATCTTAAGGATATAAAAAGATTCAAATTGAAGATATTCTACAATGTAAATTTCTCTCAAGATAAAATAAAATGTTATTCTTCTCCGGATAATATTCATTATACTACCATCGATATCGAGTTTGGAGAAAGTCGAGATATATCGGAAGGGTGGTATCGAATGTATGTTGTCTATATAGATGAGCTTCCGGAAGGTACAAATTATCTAAAAATCGAATTTATGGAAAACCTCAAAGGGTCCATCTACCTTGGAAGTGCCGAAATTGAATGCGGGCAGGAGGAAGATGTTCTGAATGCTCCTGGTCTTGGCAGGTATTATAGGAAAACTGCAGAAAGATTGGATGAGGTCTTTCTTTTAGCCGAGGAAAGAGGTATCTATATGATGCTGACACTTGATTATCACGGTATTTTTAAATCCTATGTAGATAGTTGGGGATCCAATGCCGAGTGGAGAACAAACCCATACAATGCGGCAAATGGTGGTCCCTGTGAAAGTCCGGTGGATTTTTTTACCTCAGCTGAGGCGAAAAGAATATACAAAAACAAACTTCGCTATTTGGTTGCGCGGTGGGGATACTCGACTAATCTCGCTTGTTGGGAATTGTGGAATGAAATTGATAATGTGATGGAGTGGCAAGATGTGCCGGCGTCAACAATTGTGAGCTGGCATAAAGAAATGACCAAATACTTAAAGCAGATTGATCCCTATGGGCATCTTATTTCAACAAGCATTAGTCACAGAGAAATTCCTAATTTATGGAAAATTGAAAATATTGATTTTTCCGAGCGCCATTTATATGGCCCAGGTAGAGATATTTCCGATATTAAAAATAGTATCTGGGAATATGTTAAAGACTTTAATAAACCAAATGTAGTCAGCGAGTTTGCTTTAGGCTGGAGGGGTCCCGGTAAGGATTTTACTGGCGAATCCTATGAGCGCGAGATGCATAACGGTTTATGGCGCGGAATGTTTGCACCTACACCAATATTACCTCTTACCTGGTGGTGGGAATGGCATTATTATAAGGGGCATTATTTTCATTTTAAAGCGGCTGCCGATTTTGTATCATTAATGGTTGAAAATAATGACGATATTCTTGAAGAAATTTCGGTTGAAAGCGTAGATGGAGATATGGAAATTATGGGACTTAAATCGGGAGCTGATATATTTTTATGGTTGAGAAATCCAAATGAGGAAGAAGAAAAGGACCTAGTGTTGAATATTGATGAAACCGAATATACTTTATACTTTATGAGATACTATGATACCCGGACAGGCGAGTTTTCAAGTGATAGAGAAATAGAGCTTTTAAATGGACAGCTTATTTTACAGGATATTTATCTTAAAAGCGAGCAAGATATGGCGGTATGGATTAGACCTGTTGAATAGTAAATTAGTTAATTGGTTGATTAGTTGATTTGTAAAGTATGCCGGCAAATTTACCTCAAATTTATCATAAAATTGAAGCGCGACTAAAGTTCGCCGATTCCGCGGAAGAAAAAATATCTATTTTAAGAGAAATGCTTGCTGTTATGCCCAAGCATAAAGGAACGGATGGGTTAAGGGCGGAATTAAACAGCAAGATTGCCAAGCTGAAGAAGGAAGCAAAAAAGAAACCCCAGGCACGCCGTCTGGATCTGACTCATGTTCCCAAAATGGGTATTGCACAGGTTGTGCTTATGGGAGCGCCTAATTCCGGTAAATCTACACTTCTGGCGAAGCTGACAAATGCCGATCCGGAGATTGCCAGTTACCCTTTTACTACTCAGAAACCAGATGTAGGAATGATTGAGTTCGAAAATGTTCAAATACAATTGGTTGACACTCCGCCTCTTTATGAGAACTTTCATCCTCCCTGGCTCCTTGCTCTTGGTAGAAGTAGCGATATCCTTATAGGTTTAATTGATGGTAGGAAAGGCAATCCCCTAAAGGAGCTTAATTTACTTTTAAACAGGTTGGAGGAGGGTTCGATTTTTCTGGAATCGAGAGATTATTATACGGGCGATGAATTAATGAAAAAAAGGGGTTTTGTAATAATTTCTAGGAGTAAAGAAGAAGACCTGCATTTGTTACGTGAAAAATATGTGGATAGACTGGATTTTTACAGATTTGATATTAATTCGGATGTAGAGGTTTTGAAAGAAAAGATTTATAATTTTCTTAATCTAATAAGGATTTATACAAAACCGCCGGGAAAAAACGCGGATTTTACTGAACCTGTAGTGTTAAGGAAAGACGCGACGGTGGAAGATGCGGCTTATCATATACACAAAGATTTTGCGGACAAAATGAAGTATGCGAAATTGTGGAGGGGAGATAAAAACCCCAAACAGGTGGGTCCCGAGGAAATTTTAATAGAAGGGGATGTGGTTGAATTCCACAGCCGGTAACCACTTCCCCCACCAAAATTAATCTCACACAAAGACACAAAGAGCACAAAGAAAAATTTTTATTTTGTTGTTTTACTAAAACCTAAGACCTGAAACCTGACACCTGAATTCCTCTTGACTTTTTTTCCGGGGTTGGTAATATTGCTTTAAAGGGAGGGTTAGTCTAATGGTAAGGCACCGGATTTGAAATCCGGCGGGTTT
>CAZALG010000032.1:0-12435 GCA_964485935.1 uncultured bacterium
CAGTTCGCTGTCTGTAATGAACCCCTCCTCTATAAGTACCGCTCCCAGCCTCTTTGCTACCGTTTTTTGCTTTCGCAACGCCACACTTAACTGCTCAGGAGTTATTTTCCCCGCTTGAACCAAAATTTCCCCAAGTTTTTCCATTATTATCTCACCTGTGTCTCTCTGGCAACTTCTTCAAGAGTCGTTATACCATCGAGGACCTTCTTAATTCCTTCATCGCGCAGGGAACTCATTCCTTCATTCCTCGCTTGAGCTTCAATTTCATCAGACGTTTTTCCCTCAATAATCATTTTCCTAATAGTAGAACTGACCGGCAAAACCTCAAATAAACCTAACCTGCCTTTGTAACCTGTTTTCTTACAGTACTCACAACCAACTCCATGAGAAATTTTTCCGCCTTTCATTCTCGTAGGGTCAAAACCAAGTTTCAATAAATCTTCATCTGAAATATCCAGTTTAGCCTTACATTTCGAACATATTGTTCTTACCAATCGCTGAGAAATAATAAGTTCAAGTGTCGAAGCCAAAAGAAACGGGGCGACTCCCATATTGAGAAGACGGGTAATCGTTGCTGCAGCAGAATTAGTATGTACCGTGGAAAGAACAAGGTGACCCGTAAGCGAAGAACGTATGGCAATATCCGTTGTAGGCTTATCCCTTATCTCTCCAACCATAATAACATCAGGATCCTGACGCAGGAAAGACTTTAAGGCTTCCACAAAAGTCAGACCGATTTCCTCCCTTACCTGTAATTGATTAACCCCAAAAAGAGTATATTCAACAGGATCTTCAGCTGTAGAAACGTTTATATCGATATTATTGATTTCCTTTAATATTGAATATAAAGTAGTGGTTTTTCCAGAACCCGTGGGACCGGTAAGTAATATAATACCGTGCGGCTTCTTTATAGCTTTCAGTGTATCATTCAGTGCTTTTTCTTCAAAACCCAATTTAGTCAAATCGAACACAACGGCTTCTTTATCGAGAACTCGTATACCTACTTTTTCACCAAAAACTGTGGGCACAGTAGCTATTCTGAAATCGACTTTCCTGCCCATAAGCTGCGCCTGGAATCTCCCATCCTGGGGTCTTCTTTTTTCTTGTATTTTAAGATTTGACATAACTTTGAGTCTCGATACGACAGCCTTTTGGAGACGCCAGGGAGGAGGCTGGAAGATGTGAAGAACTCCATCGACTCTCATTCTAACTCGAACATCTTTTTCAAAAGGTTCAATATGAAGATCACTGGCTTTCTCAGCTACAACTTTCTTTAAAAGAAAATTAACATATTGAACAACCGGGCCAGAATCAATCTGCGCAGCAAGGGCTGAAACTCCTTCTTCTTCCTCTTCTTTCCCCATCAATTCAACCGCATCCTCCGCAATACCCATTTCTTCCGCTACCTCATCTTCGAGAGCTTTAGTCTCATAATGCTCTTTTAAAACGCTTTTAATAGATTTTTCTGCGGCTACTAATGGCTTTATATCATACCCTGTTCTAAACCGTATATCTTCCTGAGCCTGTACATCATTTGGGTTTGTCATAGCAAGATACAAAGTCTTCCCTTTTCTCTCAATAGGAACACATTCATAAGCTCTGGCAATATCAGGAGAAATCAAATTTAAAACTTCGCCATCTAAGGGATAATCGGAAAGCACTACACCTTTTACATTTAAATTCTTTTCAAGAGCCTTGATCAGTTGTTCTTCACTTACATAACCTAGCTCTATAAGGTTTGCGCCTAACCGTCCGCCCTCTTCTCTCTGCCTTTTTAGCGCCTCTTTTAACTGATCTTCTGTTATGGCACCATTTAACAATAATATCCTTCCTACTCTCACCTTATTAGTATAAATACTTTTCAATCAAAAGTCAAGGCAATAAATGATTCACAGAATACTGAAAAAATAAAGATTTCTTATTTTCTCTTTAGAAATCTTATAAAAAAACGATTTCTCTAAGTATTTACCTGAAGGGACTTGACTTATCTAGTTATATAATTAAAATACATATATACGGGGGCGAATTGGCTCTCGACGGGATACAACTGGATTGAAAGCTGCATGTCGAGTTGTCATAACTCGTTAAACTGTGACATTTTAGTTTAAATGGCAACTATAATTATGCCATGGCAGCTTAATTAAGCTGCTCGTCCTTTCCGGATGTTCTCTCCTTACTCCGGATGTGGGTGTCATAGAAAGGAGATAGGGTGCAATTTTGCCAGGGCTTTGCAGCCGAATAAATACTGGCTCGGTTATTTTGATTCCTGTGATTGGGTGAAGAATAACGACACTAAAACAATCACTAAACATGTAGAGGCTTCCAAACAGGTATTTCGGACGCGGGTTCGATTCCCGCCGCCTCCACCAAATAAAAAAAGGAGGGATAATGAAAATAACACCACTAGATATTAGGAAACAAGAATTCAGAAAATCGTTTAAAGGTTATGATAAAAACGAAGTAGATATATTCCTCGAAATGTTGGCAAAAGAAATAGAAAATGTTATAAGAGATAACAAAAGGATGGCTGATCAATTAAAGGAACTGGATTCTAAAATTGAAGATTACAAAAGAATGGAAAAGACACTTCAGGACACCCTTACATCTACACAAAAAACGACAGACGGAATAAGAAGAAACGCCAGAAAAGAAGCTGAAATGATACTTCAAAAAGCAAAATTACAAGCCAGCGAAATAATTGAAAACGCAGCTGCTAAAGTAAAAGACTTACAAAGTCAGATAAGTGCTTTACAAAATCAAAAAGATGGATTTGTTATACAGTTGCGCAGTTTCCTTTCATCACAATTAAAGATGCTCGATGAAGTGGAAATCATCAGGGTAAAAGAAAGAAACAAAAGATATTCTTCCGCAGAAAACGAGAAAACGGATGAAATAGACAAAACAAAGAAAAGAGTTCAGGAGTTGTTCAAAGAATAAATTCTAAAAACAATGAATCAAGATATAGGAAAAGCTTCAAAAGAAAAGACATTCAGTATTTTATCAGAAAGCAAAAAATATATCCTCGATAAAGTCGATTTCGAAAGTTTCGACTTTGGTATTATATTAGGATCCGGTCTCGGTGATGTAACCGATGAAATCAAAAATCCTGTAAAAATATTATATAAAGATATTCCAAATTTTCCGGTTTCTACAGTAAAGGGACATTCCGGAAACTTAATATGTGGCGAGATAGACGAGAAAAAAATCTGTGTAATGAATGGAAGGTTTCACTACTATGAAGGATATGATATGGACAAAGTCACCTTTGGGGCAAAATTACTATGTTTCTTAGGTATAAAAACCCTTATAATCTCTAACGCAGCCGGCGGAGTCAACAACTTATTTTCCAGAGGAGATATAATGATAATAACCGACCATATTAATTTCTTTCCCGAACATCCACTTAGGGGTTCAAACGACGACCGCCTTGGACCCAGATTCGTAGATATGTACAATACTTACGATAAAGATTTGATAGAAAAAACCGAAGATATCGCGCTTAAAATAGGGATAAAGATTAGAAAAGGAGTATACTTCGGACTACAGGGTCCTACTTTTGAAACTGCATCTGAATACAGAATGATTAAAATATTGGGTGCAGACGCAGTAGGCATGTCAACAGTTCCTGAAGTAATTATCGCAAAGTGGATGAACACTAAGGTTCTCGGGCTTTCAATAATAACCGATATCTGCCTGCCAGATGCCATGGAACCAGTCAGCCATGAAATTGTATTAAATGCGGCAAATAAAGCTGCCTCAAAACTCTCCAGGCTAATAGTTGAAGTTGTTAAAAAAATATAAAAAATACTTATTCTTCATATTAACACTATTTGTTACCAGTTGCGAAAGAAAAAGCAACTATAATAAAGCTTTTGAATATTATCATTCGCTAAGACCAACCCGTGCTCTAATCCTTTTAGAAAATTCTACTATTCCTAAAGAGATATATCTGCAGGGCGAAATTTATCTTAATTTAAACGATCCAAGAAGAGCATTAAAATCCTTTGAAAATTTAATTAATACTGATCCAAAATGGAAAACAAAAGTTCTAAACAAACTATTAGAAGCAGGAAATGAGGCAGCAAAAAAAGGAAAAGATTTTATGGCCGTTATGATTTACTCAAAAATTTTAGAATTTGAACCCGAGTTCGACCTAAAAGAAAAAAACATATTAATGGGAAACTGGTTTTTTGATTCAAGAGATTATGAGAAAAGCATTGATTACTACATAAGAGGATTAAAGTATAACTCTCAGGATGAAGACCTACGATTAAAATTAGCACAGTGCTATATAAACACCGAAGACCTGGTTTCAGCATACGATGTTCTTAAAGAATCAAATAAACAACTTTCAAGCTGGCGATTAAGATATTGGTTAGGAAAAACATCTTTTAAGTTAGCCGAAAAAAGAATAAAAGAAGGGAACTATGATTCAGCCGAATTATATCTTAAAGAGTTGATCGCTCTGGGTATGCCTAAAGTATTGATAGACGATGCACACTTCATACTTGGCGATATTAAACTCAGCCAGGAAAAATACGAAGAAGCTGCTAAACATTATAATAAAGTTTTAGATCTGAATAAATTCGCCAAACCCAAAATAAGAAGGGAAGCGGAAGAAACTCTTAAAATCATTAAGAATATGGAGGATAACCCTTGAAGAAAAAAATCTTTATTTTTATTTTCTTGTTGTTCTTTTATTGTTCAAAAAACATAAAACCTGAAATGACCTCACCAGATGAAGAATTCGAGCAAGCGGTTGAATGTTTTGAAAAAGTTGATTATAATAAAACCATTAATTATCTTAGATATTTTTTTAATAGATATCCTGGTAGCCATTGGATCGACGACGCTCAATTTTACTATGCAGAATCATACTATAAGTTAGAAAATTATATGGACGCTATTAGCGAATTCCAGTTTCTCCTCAACAACTTTCCAAATTCCAACTGGAGCGAACTCGCCCTTCTCAGAAAAGCGCAATGTTTAGAAGAAATGGCTCCAATACCCCAAAGGGATCAAAGCCTTACAAAAGAAGCTATAGAAGCTTACGAAGAATTCTTAGGAAAATATCCATACTCAAAACACCTAGAGGAAGCAAAAGCCGGTAAAAGAAGCGCTGAAGAAAGAATAAACCAGCAGCTATTGGAAATTGGAAAAACTTATATTAAAATGGGCATTGATAACGCAGCAATTGTATACCTTGCGAAAGTTGCGGATCAGAGTAAAAAATGGAAAGACAGAGCAAATTTATTACTCGGAGATATAGCCCTTTCAAATAGCAATGACTCTCTGGCGTCTTCCTATTATCTGAAAGTAGAAGGAAAACTAAAAGAAAAAGCTCAAGAAAAGCTGAAAGAAATAAATTGAAAGGAGTTTTCGGAGGGAATTTCAATCCTGTACATACAGGACACTTAATACTTGCTAGTGATGCCCTCAGTTTGTTATGTCTGGAAAAGGTATTCTTCATTCCAGCCTGGAAACCCCCTTTTAAAGAGAATATACCTTCTACACCCTTTAAAGATAGATATAACATGTTAAGAATAGCCACATCTAGTAAAAATTGCTTCGAAGTATTGGATACTGAAGCGAAAAGAAAAGGAACCTCATATACTTATCATACTTTAAAAGAACTCCTTAAGAAAGAAAAAAAGCTTTGCCTATTGATAGGCGAAGATCAGGCTGCAGATTTTACAAAATGGTACAAATGGGAAGAAATTTTGAAGATAGTGGATGTTTTCGTTTTTAAAAGAAGTAAAGAATATAAAAAATTTCCCGAGAAATTGAAACTATTAAATTCAAGAATAGTAGAAATTTCTTCAACTGAAATCCGAGATAAAATTAGAAACGGAGAACCTGTCGATTTTCTCGTACCGGAAGAAGTACTAAATTACATAAAAAAACATAAACTATATAAGACTTAATGTAAAAATTAAATATAAAAATGGAAAATTACAAATCAAAATTCAAAAATTTAATAAAAAAAACAAATAAAAAGTCCCTTTAAATCTGCGTTTATCTGCGTTCTATTACTTTTATTTTTACACTTTCATTTGTCATTTTGCTTTTTAAATTTTGATATTTTAATTCCTTTTTATCCTATTTCCTTTTCTCTACCTTTCCGGCGTATTCGAGTATAAGTTCTCCTGTACCCGGCGAAACGGTATAAATATTGCAAAGTACAATATCTCCTATTAAAAATTTATTGTACGCTCCTCTGAGAGAACGGTCTCTTATTTTATAATTATCGCTCGGAAGAATTCTTATCGGAATAAAACCTGTAACCAGAAAATCGTCAAGTTCTACCCATATTCCGTCAGGGGCAACATTTGTTATCATTCCTCTAAATTCTTTATCAGTGTTTTTTTCTAAATACCGCATTATGAAAAATTTTGTTATGTCCTTTTCAGCCGAATCCGATTTCCATTCCCGTTCTGTCGAATGATCAGCTATGGATTTTAATTCTTCTTGTGAATATATTTCACCGAAAAGCAATCTATGTACGATAATATCGGGATACCTTCTTATGGGAGAAGTAAAATGAGTATATATTTCTGACCCCAAACCATAATGTGGTTCAGGCTTAGCAATATATCTTGCTCTTTTCATACATCTAAGAAGCTCATAGTTTAGAATCCTTCTGTATGGTGAATTTTTGATTTCGTCGAGGAAAAAAGACAAATCTTTTCGTTTGGTCGAAGGTAATTGAAAACCAAGGTTTTCAACGAGTTCTTTAAATTGTTCTAACTCATTTTTTTCAGGTTCTTCATGAATACGGTAAATTCCGGGAATTTTCTTACTTTCTAATTCCCTAGCAACCGATTCATTTGCAGCCAACATAAATTGTTCGATAATTCTATGTGACCAAAGCTCTCTAATTGGATAAACCGCTGTTGGTTGTGAATCTTGAACTTCAACCTTGACTTCTTCTCTGAAAAAATCAAGATATCCTTCATTTGTTCTCTTCTCAGAAAGAATCTTTGCGAGTTCTGAAGCAACCTGAAGTTCAGAGGTAAACCAGGATTTAACTTTGCCGTCAAGAATTTTCTGAACCTCTGCATAAGAAAATTTTTTATCCGATTTTATTTTAGACTTATAAAACTCATTTCCAAGTGGATTACCTCTTTTATCAAACTTAATATAGACAGTAACCGCGGGCGATTCCTTATTCTCTCCGAGGCTTAATGAATCAGTTATTTCCTTTGGCAACATAAAATAGGTTTCATTAGGTAAATAGGTAGTACAACCGCGCTTTTTTGCCTCCTTATCAATTTCCGAATTTCTTATGATTGCAGCCGACACATCCGCAATATGAACCCAGAGGTGAAAAAATTTTGTATCTTTTTTCACAGAGATCGCATCGTCAATATCTTTTGCGTCGGATGGATCGATTGAAAAAGTTCTTAAAGAGGTAAAATCTTTTCTCCCTTTAACTGAGGGAGTAGAGAAATTCTTAACTTCTGTCAATGCTTTATTTGAGAATCTATGTCTCAAATCATATTCCTGTTTTACGAGAATATTATATAAGTTATCCTTGCTTATTTTCTCAGAAAACTTTACAAGAGGGGGAAGAATCGGCGTAGTCCATTTAACAAATTCCGCAAGTACAAAATCTCCTTCTACAGTTTTATGAGAATCCTCAAGCTCGAAGTAATGAGGAATATTCTTATCCTGAGGCTGAAACATCAATCTGCCTTCATATAAAACAATCTTGCCAACAAAGTATTTTCTTGAACGTTCGATTACTTCTTCGACTCTTGCCTTTAATCTACCCCTAGATTTTTTTGTTATTTTTGCTAATACAAGATCTCCATTTAAAGCAGTAAAAGTATCATTAGGAGGGATGAAAAGGTCTTTCATATCAGAAGATGGCATTAAAAAGCCGTATCCTTCCTTTTTTCCATCAAAAATACCCCTTACATATCCTGCTTTTCTTGGGAGCGCAAACTTTTTACCTTTTGAAACAATTTTTCCTTCCTTCTCAAGTTTTTTTAATAGAGGTTTAATGCGTTTGCCACATTTTTTCTTAAGAACTTTTATATTTAAATAAATAGAGGGACTTTTTTTAAGTACATCAAAAATGCATTGAGTTTGCTTATCCATAAAAATTACAATAATTTTTCTCTTTTTCTTCTCTTCGACTTGGGCAAAATACCCATCTGATTCCTGTATTTAGCTACAGTGCGACGAGTAATGTTTATTCCTTCTTTTTCTAATTCTTTCTTTATTTTTATGTCCGACAACTTATCACTTCCTTCTGATTCTATCATCCTCTTGATCTTTTCTCTAATAGTATTTGTGGAAATATTTTGTTCTCTTACTTTAACCCCACCGCTTAAGAGATGTTTTATGTGGAAAACCCCTTTAGGGCTCTGGACATATGTATCTTTAAGATACCTAGAAATAGTAGATTCTGATAGATTAGTCTTTCCAGCTATCTTTTTAAGAGTAAGCGGATTCATGTGCATTACACCTTTATAGAAAAAGTCTTTCTGGAAATTTACTATATACTCCATTACCTTTCTAAAGTTCTTATTTCGCATTTCCAGGGATTGCAGAATAAATTTAGCCCTCTCCATCCACTTTTCAACAAATTTCACCGTTTTTCTATCATAATTTTTAGGTGCTTGCAAAACCTTAAGATACTTTGAGTTTAAACGAAAGAAAGGAAGTTCCGGTTCGCTTATTAAAATTTTCAACTCCTCTCCATTCTTCTCGACTATTACAGAAGGGGTAACATATTCCACTCTCCCAAAATCCCTTCCTGAAGGACGTGGATTAATTTTTCCAATGTTTATTATTGCGTTTTTAACCTCTTTCTCGCTTATATTCAACTCATCGGAAATCTTTTCGACTTCTCTTTTTTTATACTTTTCCCAGAAATCATTAACAATTTTGAGCTCCAATTTTGATTTCTCAGGATTTCTCTCAAGATGCAGTTTTATTGATTCTCGTACATTTCTAGCCGCGATTCCGGGTGAAGCACATTCCTGAATGATTTTCAAAATTTCTTCTACAACATTTTCCGGAATACCGAAAAATTCCGCAATTGTAGGTAAAGGTGTGTCTAAAAACCCATCATCAGTAAGAGAATCGATCATATATTCTCCGATTTCAATCTGTTTCTCATCGGATAATTCCATATGCAATTCCATTTTTAACTGTTCGGAAAGTGATAAAGTATAAGGTATTTGCTTTCTTTCAACTTCTTCTAAATCAAAAGGGACAAAATAGGTTGGAAAATCTTCCGTAAAAAAATCCTTGAGTTCCTTATTTAAAAGATCTTCTTCTTTTTCTTTTTCCTCTTCTTCAAAAGAAGAAGGTTCGGACGATTCAGAAGGCTCAGAGGACTCATCCTCTTCAGCTAAACTCAACATAGGATTAGCTTCAATTTCCTGATGTATAATGTTTTTGAGTTCAAGACGTGGACATTGTGTAATTCTTATCATGAGTACCTGAAGAGGACTCATTTTTTGCTCAAGTTTAAGGCTCTGTTGAAGTTTTTGAGTAGAGGATGTTCTTCTTTTTTCCATAATTTTAAAGTTTAAATTTTTTACCCAGATAAAGTTTCTTTGCTTTTTTATTGGAAATCAAATCGTCCGCTTTGCCCTTTAATATTATTTCACCATCAAACATCAAGTACGCTCTGTCCGTAATCTGTAAGGTTTCTCGTACATTGTGATCGGTTATCAAGATTCCTATGTTTTTCTTTTTAAGAACTAAAACCATCTCCTGAAGTTCTTCTCTGGTTATTGGATCAATACCGGTAAAAGGTTCATCTAATAATAAAAATTTAGGGTTAGAGGTTAAAGCTCTTGCTATCTCGACTCTTCTTCTCTCTCCTCCGGAGAGTTTATTTGCATTTCTATCAAGCAGAGAAGAGAGCCTAAATTCTTTCACCAATTCATCAAATCTATTCTTTCTTTCCTGGGGATCCGGGGTTAATATTTCAAGAATAGCCATAAGATTATTCTCCACTGAAAGCCCCCTGAAAATTGAAGCTTCTTGAGGTAAATACCCTATACCAAGTTGCGCTCTTTTGTGCATTGGCTTTTTTGTAATTTCCTTGTTATCCAAAAAGATATCTCCTTCCTCCGGTTTAATAAACCCGGTTATCATATAAAAAGTAGTTGTTTTCCCCGCTCCATTAGGACCCAACAAACCAACGATTTCACCTTCATCTACGTGAATTTTAACTTTATTGACTACTGTTTTTCTATTATATATTTTAATTAGATTTTCGGCTCTCAGTTCCATTCTTTGCGAAGTTACCTTTCGATTTACCTTTAACTAAAACACTATCTATGGACTCTTCATCGTAGTAAATATTAATAGTATCTCCCCAAACAATATTTCTTCCATCTTCAGTGTATGTGATAACTTTTCCATTTAAAGATTCCATAGTTTCTGTTTTATGGTCTACAATGATTGTTTCACCAGTTACGGAGTCTTCCTTTTCCAATATCAGAGGTTTATCAAGAAGGGTAGACGTTTCATTTTTGCTATTATAAATTAACTTCCCGGAATTTCCGAAAATATTTGAAGCTTCAAAGTTTACGTTGTCCAGAAATTTATAAGTAGAATCTCTGACAACATATATAGTATAATCAGACGTAACTCTTATTTTTGGAGATTTAAATTCAGGATTTCCTCTAATTATAACTGAATCCTCAAAAAAATCTCCCGATTTACCTTTTATTTCAATTGAATCAGAAACAAATATTAAATTACCAATTAGTTTTCCCTCATCTTTTTCTCTGAAAAATATCAAAGAATCACCTTTCAAAGTATCTTCTTTCCATATTTTTACATTCCCACTTCCGAAGATAACCTTATAGGGGACTTTATAATTTAAATAGTCCGTGCTCAAAGAAAATTTTTTACTCGTAACGAGAACACTGTCTTTTAATACTATAGATGTATCTGTTTGTACCGCTTCCTTAGCAGTTATATGAAGGTCTTCAGAATAAATTTCTATCCCATCTTTAAATAGATTCTTATTCCTATCAACAATTTCCATCGAGCCTGAATGTATTTCATAAGGAACCATTAAGAATATAAAAATCATTCAAAATCACCTTTTCCTGAAAATTTTTCTTTTATAATAATATGTTTTAAACTCGGGTCAGATTCGAGTCCCCTACCCCTATAAACTTCTTTATCTTTAGAATATTTTACTTCTTTATCTGTAAATATTTTCTGCCTTTCTTCAGACCAGTTAAGTTCCTCCGTCCATAAAGTTACCGAATCGCTCGATTTAACAACTATGTTTCCAACTGCCTTTAAATCATTCGTTTTATGAATAACATACCCGCTGTCTGCTTTTAATTTCGAAGAAGACTCTGAATTTTTGTCAAAGAATTCCAATTCCAGTTGATGTATAACGGTTGTATCAGATATTTTTGCTTCTTTGGCAGTTAATTTCCATTTGAGCCGGCTCCCTTTATAATTTCTTAAGACAAAAGAAGAAAGACTCTCCTCCTTTATTTCTATCTCCGTAGATTTCTTATTATCACAAGACAAAAAAACAAACAAAAACACCAATAAAAACATCTTTATCATAATATAATTATAAGATTCTCAAGATAAAAGTCAACATAAGTTGTTGGAATAAATCGATTTTTTAGAGGAAATTCATCACACAGAGCATAAAGAAAAATTAAAAAGAAAGAAATATAATCTTTAGACAAGGAAATCAACTTGACATTTAACACATATCTTCATATAATCATAAACATATAGGGAGGTTTATATGAAATCGTTAAAATTATATATTATTATTTCAATCTTTGTTATTTCCTTTAATCTATTAGCTCAAATAGTAATTGAATCTGATGAGATACCTCATGATATTGGTACTCAATGGGTAAAAAACAGTTCAATAGACGGTATTACTGTTAACCTCGGAACAACAGGTGGTCCACAGACCTGGGATTTCACATCTCAAACTATGGGCGCAGAAAATAGTACTCTTATAATTGTTAATCCTGCCTCTAATCCCTATATAGACTCATTTCCTGGTGCAAATCTTATTTACAGTTCACACGAAGGTTCTGACACTGTGTATCAGTATTACAATCGTAATACTAACTTTCTAATAATGTTAGGTATGGGAGGAATATCCAGTACTACACCTTTCCTCTGGAGATATAACCCATCATATTCAATCCCCTGCCCCCAAAGTTATGGAAATTCATATAGATTTAATTATGGATTTACTGAAGGAATAAGCCCGGGCAATTACATGGAATACTTGCATTACGGCGTTCAGGAATATGATGCTTATGGTACTATCAATGTACCTTACGGTAGCTACAGTTGTCTCCGTGCACGTACTTATGATACGTGTGCTATGACAATGTATGTAAGCTATATACCTGTTTTGTATGATACGACAACTTTTATAAACTACCAATTCGTAGCAGAAAATTATGC
>CAZALG010000033.1:0-11920 GCA_964485935.1 uncultured bacterium
CTTTCCGGTATGCTCGGAGTCGATTTTTCTATCACGAAAGATTTTATAAAGGATATCTTTAAAAAGAAAGATAAAGAAATACTTGATGGAAATATCAAAGCCGCTAAAAAGGGTTATGAATTGGGTAAAAAGATGGTCGAGAAAAATGGTATCGATTTTAAGTTAAAAAGGAATGAAAAGGTAAAAGATTATTTGCTCCTTAGCGGTACCGAACTGGTCTCCCTGGGAGCGATAGCCGGTGGATGTAATTTTATTTCTTCATATCCGATGTCTCCTTCGACCGGAGTGTTAACTTTTCTTTCAACTCAGCAGGAGGATTTTGGAATAATTACGGAACAGTCGGAGAGTGAAATATGCGCCATTAATATGTCTCTGGGAGCCTTCTATGGGGGAGCGAGAGCCATGGTGACAACCTCGGGTGGTGGTTTTGCTTTGATGGTGGAGGGCTTGAGTCTTGCGGGTATGCTCGAAACCCCTATAGTAATTCATCTGGCTCAGAGACCGGGTCCCGCCACAGGTCTTCCCACGAGGAGCGAACAGGGTGATTTGCTTTTTGCTCTGTTTGCCGGACATGGAGAATTTCCGAGAATAATATTTGCTCCGGGCAAAACTGAAGATGTTTTCAGGGCTACCCGGAAGGCTTTTGATCTCGCGGACAAGTTTCAGGTCCCGGTTATTATAATGACGGACCAGTATCTCCTCGATTCTTCTTTTCTCACTTCTTCAATTGATGTTTCCAAGCTTAAGGTAAAAAAATATTTCGTAAAAACCGATAAAGATTATAAACGTTACAAAGTAACTAAAAACGGAGTAAGCCCGAGAGGTATTCCGGGTTATGGAAAGGGTCTTGTAGTTGTAGATAGTGATGAGCATGACGAGGAAGGACATATAACCGAGGATTTGGATTTCAGAACCAGGATAGTGGATAAGCGACTTAAGAAAATGGATTTGATTAAGAAAGAAATAGAACCTCCCGAGCTTATTGGTAAAAGAAATTATAAAATATTGGTAATAGGATGGGGGTCTACTTATTATGGTATAAAGGAGGCTCTGGAAAGACTAGAGGAGAAAGAAATTTCTTTTCTACATTATAAACAACTTTATCCTCTGCATCCCGATACTAAAAAGTATCTTGCTAAGGCAAATAAGACAGTTGTGGTTGAGAACAATGCTACCGGGCAATTTGCCCGATTGATTAAGATGGAAACGGGTATACAGATAGATAAATCGATATTAAAGTACAACGGGTTACCATTTGGCGTGGAGGAAATTGTAAGAAAACTTAAAGGAATCTTGAAAAAGGAGGATAAATAATGGATGCTAAAACCTATGATATGGGCAAAATAGATATTGCCTGGTGCCCCGGCTGTGGAAATTTCAGCATCCTTAAGATATTAAAAGATGCGTTAGCGGAACTCAATATAAAACCCGAAGAGCTAGTCATGGTTTCCGGAATCGGGCAGGCTGCCAAGATACCTCATTATTTAAAAGGGAATGTATTTAACGGTTTGCATGGAAGGGTTCTTCCTCCGGCGACTGCGATAAAAGCGGTAAACAAAAAGTTAACCGTAATCGCGGAGAGCGGGGACGGTGATATGTATGGCGAAGGGGGTAATCACTTTCTACATGCAATTAGAAGGAATCCAAATATTACAAATATCGTTCATAACAATATGGTGTATGGTTTAACCAAAGGGCAGGCGTCTCCGACAAGTATGAAAGGGTTTAAAACTCCGGTTCAGGTAGACGGAGTAATTCTTGAACCTTTCAATCCTCTGGCTGTGGCAATCGGTTTGGGTGCTTCTTTCGTATCTCGTGCTTATTCGGATGACTTAGAAGAGACTAAAGAAATAATAAAAAAAGCGATAAAACATAAAGGATACGCGCTCGTCGATCTGCTCCATCCCTGTGTTACTTATAATAAACTTAATGATAGAAAATGGTTTAAAGAAAACACTTATTATTTAGGGGATGATTATGACCCAACGGATAGAAATGAAGCTTTTAAGAAGGCAACAGAAGAAGATAAACTTCCTTTAGGTATTTTTTATATAAATAAAGAAAGTGTGCCTTTCGAGGAAAAACTGTTTGCTTATAAAAAAATTAAAAAGCCGATATACGAAAGGGAAGTCGATTTTGAGAAATTGGGTAATTTAATTAAGTCAAAGAAAAGTTAAAAAGAGGAATAAATGAAAAAGTTAAAAATAGCTTTTTTCGACGCTAAGCCATATGATAGAGAATTTTTTGATAAAGCCAATAAGGAATTTGGTTTTGAGATTAAATATTTTCAAAGCCGTCTGTCTGAAAACAATGTTATTGTTACTAAAGGTACGGATGCTATATGCATCTTTGTTAATGATATTATTAATAAAGAAATGGCGGATGAGTTGTACGATAACGGAATAACTCTTGTGGCGCTGCGTTCAGCTGGTTATAATAACGTAGATCTCGGGTCTGTTTTTGGGAGAATACATGTGGTAAGGGTTCCCGATTATTCTCCAAATGCTGTTGCCGAGCATGCGGTAGCTCTAATATTATCCCTGAATAGAAAAATCCACAAAGCGTATTACAGGACCCGGGACAGTAATTTTAATATAAATGGTCTTTTAGGTTTTGATATGGCCGGTAGAACTGCTGGGATAATAGGAACAGGTAAAATAGGAGTTCTCGTTTCTAAGATTCTAAAAGGTTTTGATATGAAAGTGATCGCCTATGATAAGTTTCCGAATATGAAGAATGAGAAAAAATATGGTTTTACTTATGTGGATTTGGATACTCTGTATAAGGAATCGGACATTGTAACTCTACATTGTCCCCTAACACCCGAGACAATGCATATAATCGATAAATCGAGTATTAAGAAAATGAAAGACGGCGTTATGATAATAAATACGGGCAGGGGAAAACTTATAAACACTGTCGATTTGATAGCGGCTTTGAAAAAAGGAAAAGTTGGAAGCGCGGGGCTGGACGTTTATGAAGAAGAATCGGAATATTTTTTTGAAGATTATTCGAGTACTATCATCAGGGATGATGTTTTGGCAAGGTTGCTTACATTTCCGAACGTCCTTATAACTTCTCATCAGGGTTTTTTTACGAAAGAAGCTCTGCAGAATATAGCTGAAACCACTCTTAGTAACATAAGGCTTTATTTTGATAAGAATAAACTGCCGAATGAAATTTGTTATCGCTGTTCGGAATTCGGTTCCCCGAAACCTTGCAGGAAAGAAAGAACCGGCAGCTGTTTTTAAATTAGTTTTTTCGGGCTTTGAGGGGCTTCTGTATTCTGTTTTTAGATATCCATTCCCAGAGTAACTCTTATTATTATTCCTATCACAAAAGAGAGGGCGGCGATTCCGAGACTTAACAATGTCATTTCAAGAAAACGTTTTCTGAAAGGTAAGTCTTTAGCGATTGAAACATAGTAGTTAAAGAAAAATATTATTAATATCCCTACAATTAAAGTTGCCATCAGAGCCAAAAGATAATTGTCAAAAATAAAATATGGTAAAACCAAAAGTAAAACCGTGATAATATAAGCTGCTCCGGTGTACAGTGAAGATTTGAGAGCTGTTTCGGTATTCCCTTCGGCTTTTGTGGAAAGATATTCGGAAGCGCCCATAGAAAGAGAAGCAGCTATCCCAGTTATTATTCCTACTGCCGCTATTAGATTTGTTTTTTGAAGTGCAAAGGAAAGACCCGCGAGGCTGCCCGTTAATTCTACAAGCGCGTCGTTGAGACCGAGGACAATCGAACCAACATAGTTTAGCCTTTCCTCGTCGAGTAAATCAATTAATTCGTTTTCATGTTTCTCTTCATCTTCAGCGATTTGTTCTGCTTCCGGAATATATTCAGCGATTTCCATGTAATTAACCTGAGCCTGTTCTTCTCCTTTTTCCATCAATTTTGCTGCGAAGGTAAATCCCAGTAATTTGGCTATCAAGGTGAATTTGAAAATTTGCCAGCGATTTGGTTTTATCTCTCTTTTTGTAATAGTTTGCCAGAATTTGCAATGCCTGAGTTCTTCATTTGCTATATCAAGCAGAATTTTTCTGTTTTTTTTATCTTTTACTAATTTTGCTATATTGGTATATATGTGGTATTCGGTAATTTCATTCTTTTGAGCAGTATAAATTTGCTTCATAATGTGTTCGAGAGCTTCCAGAGATTGTCCCATCAAACCTCCTTATTGTTGAAGAAGATTATTAAAGTTTAATTTCGGCATCTATGAATGCTTTTTTTAGCAGTTCAATGAGGTTCAATTTTACAGCCCATTTTTTCAGGTATTTTTTATCGAGTGAGTTCTTCTGTATTTTAATTACTCCAATAACATCCAGCCATTGCCTTTCGGAAATTCTATCTCCCATCTGGTACCAGTTCAGTTTGTTGATAATAATATCTTCGGGTGAAGCAAAGAAAAATTTGCTGCTCTGGTCATTTTCAATAAGAATATCTTCCACTCTACGTTTAATAGCATTTTGCTGAAAGGGGTCATCTTTATAAACAAATGTGTCGATTTTTATAGCTGTTTCAAGGTGTATTAAATTAAATGAAGAACTGCTTTTGATTGCGTTTTTTATCATGTCTTCATCTACATAATATTCTCTCTTAAGTTTACTTTTTAATGCTGTAATGTGATTCAATCTTATATTGGCTACTATATCCGCATCGAGAGTAGTACGGGGCATACCGTATAGGGAACTTGCCAGAGAACCTCCGATATAATATGAAATAGATAGTTCATTAAAAGTTTTAATTAACAGTTTTAACGCAAGCAATATATCGGGGGAAGTCATTTTTTATTTCTTTCTAAATATCTTTTTACTTTTTCGGCTAAATCTTTACCGTAGTTATATTCTATAAATAGTGAATTTATTTGTTCTTCGTTTAGGTTTTTGTTGGCTCTTTTGATCGCACGTTTTGATAAATTAATTGCTATTTCCGATAAAGAACGAATACATGAGAATTTTTTTGCCAGGCTTTGCTTTTGAAGCAAAGAAATAAGGATTTTTTCCGTTTTTATATTTGTGTCCCGGGATTGTGTTCTCATATTTTTATTTAAGTTATTAGAATTTTACTATTTTGTCAACTGGTTTTTTCTTTAGGTTTCTCTTATTTTGAATAAAATATATTATTTGAATACTTCTCCCGTTTCTTTTGCCCAGAAAACGTGATCCAGAGTATCCATAGGTATATCCAAATCTTTTGATAATTTTTTCATTTTTTCTTCTATCTCTTCATATCTTTTCTCTGAGAGGTTCTTTGGATATTCTTCTAAGACCCCTAGGTCTATTAGATTTCTTAAGATATGCCTGTCCAGTATAGCAATGTCTTTACCAAGTCCGATATTTCTTAGGAAATGACTTGCTTCTTTGTATCCGATTCCTTTTACATTTTTTACAAGATATTCTCTTAAAGCTGTAGGGGATTTGGATCTTTTTATATTGTTATAAATTGATTTATTATCCTTAAAAAATTTATTTCTTGCTTCAATAAGATATTCCGTTTTTTTGTTTTTGAACCTGACCTTTTGCAGCTCTTTATTTATCTCTTT
Source organism: uncultured bacterium (assembly GCA_964485935.1). GTDB lineage: Bacteria > Hydrothermota > UBA3072 > UBA3072 > UBA3072 > JAFGHJ01. The sequence goes on from CAZALG010000033.1 coordinate 5,555, forward strand.
TTTTGTCCCGTTAAGAAGAATACCTTTTTTTTGCATTGTAAGGATTGCATCCCAGCATGGCTTTGCTTTTGATTGGGGAGTTAGTATGCAGAAGGCTAATTCCGTAAATAACTCTTCGGGAGTTGCGTTTTTGCCAATTTGTCTGAATTCATTTAGCCTGCGTTCAATTTCTTCTTTGAATTTTAAATATACTTGTTTTATTTCAGGAGTAATTTTTTTATTTATATCCAATTTTCCAGGTTTATCATACTAAACTGACGACATATGTCAAGATGGTAAAGCACCCCTCAACTCTTTTTTAACCACAGAGAACACATATATTTTATTTTTTTAGCCCATAAACCCACAGCCCGAATAACTCACAGAGTACATAAAGCCCACAAAACACTTCTCTAGGAAATTTAACCGCAGATAATACAGAGCCATTTCACTAAATTCCTGAAAGTAACGCAAGAGAAAACCACACCAATGAAGACTCTCGACAGCCAAGTTAGCTGCAGCAATTTATTGGGCGGCCTCAATCTGAAGATGTCTACCCCTCTCCTTCGAAATCACTATCTTTCTTGAATACCTTATGCACGTTTGCCATTGGGCAGGTATCATTGTAGCTACACTTCGGACACAGTATAAAGAAGGATAAAGGCATATGCAGGAGCAAGAGTACCAGAAGACCCAGGACAACTTGGGGATGCTCTTGCCAGTACAGGCGAAATAACCAATAGAATCCGAATACGTAGCCTCCAATCCCCAAAACTCCCAGTAAAACTAGGTGGATTTTGAACGACTGAACGTCGGATTTCCCCTCTTTTCTTTTGTACATCACCATGGAAAGAAAAGGCGCGAAGTATAGTTGGCACAAGCCAGGACAATACCCACCACGATAGGGACATCCAGCGCAGATAGCCGCCATGGGGACGTTGACCACTACCCAAAACAACAGGAAGGCACCTGCCAGATATACGGAACTTCTTGCCAGTAAATAGGTTGAGCCTATGTAAAAGGCTATTAAAGGAATGGCAGGCAATAAATGCAGTATTCGGTCTTGTTTAGACCATTTATACACGTATTTCTTCTGGCTCATGTTTCTCTTTTTCCCATATTGCATTATAATAGAACTTCTATCCCTGTCAATCTGGAAGGCTATTAATACCTAATCTCTTTTTTAATCTCAGAAAAATTTATTTTTTTCTCTGTGTTCTTTGTAACTCTGTTTTAGAAATAATCTTTTCGTGTGTTTATAAATTAAAAAATATAATTTTATTTAACGTGGTTGAGTTTCGTGTTTTTAGTGTGTTTAGTGGTTTGACAAATTTTTACTTTGTGTCTTGGCACCTTCGGCGAATTAGAATTAGGGAAAAGCTATATCTTGACAAAACCAATAATACATATATAATAATTTGAAATGGTTGTATTTTTGGAATCATTACAAAGTTGGATTTAAATAATACCGGAAGGAGGTAAGTATGGAGAAGTTTGATGAATTATTGCAAAGAGCTGATTGGAAGTCAGAGAAACATGTTCCTGTAATAGAAGTATTGGAAAAAGGGGAAAAGGTTAAGGTCCGAGTTTCTGTTGGTAAAGAGATAGCGCATCCCAATAAAACTGAACACCATATTGTCTGGATCGAAGTTTATTTTAAGCCTGAAGGTAGTAAATTCCCGTATATGGTTGGGAAGGCTGATTTTTCGGCGCATGGAGCTTCCACGGAAGGTCCCGATACGAGTACGGTTTATACCGAGCCTGATGTTAATTTGTCCTTTAAAACTGAAAAATCCGGAACTATTTATGCCTTTTCTTATTGCAATATACATGGGCTTTGGGTTAATGAGGCGGAATTGGATATATAGGTATTAGTGGAACTATAAATAAAATATTAAAAATTAAAAAGCAAAATGACAAATGAAAATGCAAAATTTCTTGTGCTATTCAAAGAGGTATAGTTTCTTTTAATATATTTTTGAAATTTAATCTGTATTTTTCCATTTTGATATTTGATTTTTGAACTTAGCGGCTTTGCCGCGCTGGGGCTTTTGTCCTTGAATTATTCTTGAATATCACTATAATTGAATAAATTGGATTAGGAGGTAAGATGTTAAAAAGTCTTCGGTTTCTATGGCAAATTTTCTTTTTATTACCTGTTGTAACCATAGCTTCAGAATTAATTATTAATATTGAAAATAGAAATAATAAAAGTCTTAACGGACAGTGGAATGTAATTATAGACCCTTTCGAAAACGGATATTATGATTACCGTTATAAACCTTCTCAGTATGGATATTTTAGAAATGCTAAGCCTGAAAAAAAGAGCGACCTGATCGAATACGATTTTAACAGGTCTCCTTCCCTGCGGGTTCCCGGAGACTGGAATACGCAGAGCGATACACTTCTGTTTTACGAAAGTACAATCTGGTATAAGAAATCTTTTGATTATAATAAAAAAGAAGATAAAAGAGTGTTCATTTATTTTGGTGCAGCCAACTATCATGCTATTGTTTATCTCAATGGGAAAAAAATAGGAGAACATACCGGAGGCTTTACTCCTTTTAACTTTGAGGTTACAGAAAAGTTGAAAAAAGGAAGTAATTTTATAATAGTAAAGGTTGATAACAAGAGAGTTCGCGGTGGAGTTCCCACCTTAAATTTCGATTGGTGGAACTACGGAGGATTAACAAGGGAGGTTTGTTTGGTGGAAGTCCCCGAAGTTTTTATCCGGGATTATATGATACAACTCGAGAAAGGTTCTAAAGAAAAGGTAAAAGGGTGGGTTAAGCTCAGTGGAAAAGAATCCAATCAAGGGGTAACCGTTCAAATACCGGAACTCGGTATAAGTGAGAGTTTTAAAACAAATGGAAAAGGGTTGGCCGAAGTATCCTTTAATGGTAATTTTAAGCTCTGGTCTCCCCAAAATCCGAAATTATATCAGGTGATAATCTCATCAGATATGGATGAAGTGAGGGATTTGATAGGATTTCGCAGCATAGAAGTTGAGGGGAATGAAATAGTTTTGAATGGTTCTCCTGTTTTTCTAAGAGGAATTTCTATTCATGAGGAGTCGCCCCTCAGAGACGGGAGAGCATATAGCAGGGAAGACAGCAGGATTTTACTCGAATGGGCGAAAGAATTAAACTGTAATTTTGTTCGACTGGCTCATTATCCTCATAATGAAAATATGGTTAGGGTTGCTGATAGTATGGGCATTCTGGTTTGGGCAGAGATCCCGGTTTACTGGACTATAGAGTGGAATAGCGAAGAAACCTTTATTAACGCGAGAAAACAATTGTCCGAAGTTATAACGCGGGATAAGAATAGGGCTTCTGTTATACTCTGGTCGGTTGGAAATGAAACCCCTCTTTCCGAACAGCGGCTCATTTTTATGAGTAATTTAGCTCAGTTTGCAAGAGATAAGGATCCCAACAGGTTAATAACAGCTGCCCTTGAAAACCACTATAAGGACAAAAATACCGTTGTAATAAATGATCCTCTGGGAAAATATCTGGACGTTTTAGGTTGTAATGAATATATTGGTTGGTATGACGGGTTACCTGGTAAGTGTGATAGTATAGAGTGGGAAACTTTCTATAAGAAACCGCTCATAATGAGTGAATTTGGTGGAGGAGCTTTGTATGGGTTTCATGCAGATACGCTTACACGATGGTCCGAAGAATTTCAGGAAGATATTTATAAACATCAGGTTTCTATGCTTGATAAAATTAGTTTTTTGAGGGGGACTACACCCTGGATACTTAAAGATTTTAGGTCTCCCAGGCGCCCTCTGCCGGCAATTCAGGATTATTTTAACCGTAAAGGTTTAGTTACCGAAGATGGTTTAAAAAAGAAAGCTTTTTATATAATGCAGGAATATTATAATAAAAAGAAAAGGAGTTTACAAAAATGAGTATATTAAAGTTTTTATTTACCTTATTTTTAATTACCCCTATATTATTACAGGCAAAATCCAATGAAGATTTAAGTTTGCTAAAAGTCCCGATGGATGAATTTATAGATTCGCTGATGAAGAAAATGACGTTGGAAGAAAAGTTGGGTCAGCTGGCTCAATATGCGGGCGGGGGTAGTTTAGGATTTAATACCAGAATAGATGATGACAGGAAAGAAATGATAAGAAAGGGTAAAGTCGGCTCATTTTTACATGTTCTGGGAGCGGATTTTCTTGGAGAATTACAGAAAATAGCCGTAGAAGAGTCACATCTCGGTATACCTTTAATTTTTGGCCTTGATGTTGTTCACGGATTGAAAACTATTTTTCCAGTGCCCCTTGCTTCAGCCTGCAGTTTTGAACCTGAGGCAGTCAAAAAGACAACAAGAATTGCGGCAGTTGAAGCCGCAGCCTCCGGAATACACTGGACCTTTGCTCCTATGGTCGATATTGCGCTTGATCCAAGATGGGGGCGAATTGTGGAAGGAGCGGGAGAAGATCCATATCTGGGCGCGGTTATGGCAAAGGCTCAGGTTGAAGGATATCAGGGTGATGGTTTGAGCTTTGAGAATTCAATTCTTGCTTGCCCCAAACATTATGTCGCATATGGTGCGGCTCAAGGGGGACGGGATTATAACAGCGCTGAAGTCTCGAAGCGGACTCTGGGCGGAGTTTACCTACCGCCTTTTCTTGCCGCAGTTAAAGCCGGTGCGGGTTCTCTTATGAATGGATTTAACGATATTAACGGAGAGCCTATGGCAAGTAATAGAGAACTGCTAACCAGTGTATTAAGAGGAAAGTGGGGTTTTGAGGGTTTTGTAGTGAGCGATTGGAACTCGATCGCGGAACTTATAAATCACGGTGTAGCAAAAGATAGAGTAGACGCGGGCAAAAAGGCTTTATCCGCTGGTATAGACATGGATATGACAAGCGGAATTTTCGGGGAAGAGATTTTAAAGTCTGTGAAAAAAGGTGAAATATCGCAAGAATTGGTAGATAAAGCGGTCAGAAGAATACTCGAGACTAAATATAAACTGGGGCTTTTTGATGACCCATTTAAGTATTGTGAGGTCGAGGCTGAGAAGGCCGAAATCTTAAAAGAAGAGTATATAAAGTTTGCAAAAGAAATAGCATGCAAATCTATTGTTTTATTGAAAAATGAAAATGGAGTCCTTCCATTGAAAAAAGATTTAGAAAAGATTGCGGTAATTGGCCCTCTTGCTGATGATAGGCGGGCGCCTCTCGGTTCATGGAAAGCTGCTGGCGAAGAAAAGGATGTTGTAACCGTACTGGAAGGCATAAAGAATGCTGTGGCTAAGGATACGCAAGTTCTTTATTCTAGAGGCTGTGAGGTAAGCGGGGATGATAAGAGTGGATTTGAAGAAGCTGTTTCGGTCGCCTCCGAAGTGGATATCGTTGTTCTTGTTTTGGGTGAATCCGCTGATATGAGCGGAGAGGCGAGGAGCCGCTCCGAAATTGGTCTTCCCGGGGTTCAGAAGGAGCTTGCAGAAATAATAGTAGAAACGGGGACTAATGTAGTAGTTGTACTTATGAATGGTAGGCCTCTTGCTACTCCCTATTTGAGCGAAAATGTTTCGGCGATTCTGGAAACCTGGCTTCTGGGTATTCAATCGGGTAATGCTATCGCCGATGTTTTGTTTGGCGACTATAATCCCGGAGGTAAGCTTGCTGTTACTATTCCGAGGAGAGTGGGTCAGATTCCCTGTTTTTATTATCATAAAAACACGGGTAGGCCGGCTTCTGATGATGTAAGGCGACATACTGCCCGTTATATTGACTTGCCCATTACTCCTTTATATCCGTTTGGACATGGCTTAAGTTATACCAAATTTAAATATTCAGGATTAAAAATAAAAAACAAAAAAGTAGAAGCGAATGATTCTTTAGAAATAAGCTTTTCTCTTAAAAATACAGGGAAAGTGGCTGGAAGCGAAGTTGTGCAGTTGTATGTTAAGGATGTTGTGGCCAGTGTGGCTCCCCCCGTTAAAAAATTGGTAGGCTTTAGAAGGGTGTATCTGGGTAAGGGCGAAGAGGTCAGAATTGGTATAAAAATGCCTGTAAATCTTCTTGGGTTTTACAACAAAGAAATAAAAAAGGTTGTGGAGCCGGGAGAAGTTAAAATTATGATTGGCAGCTCTTCCGAAGGTATTAGATTGGATGATTCCTTTATTATTGAGGGAGAAATAAGCGAAATAGACGATTCAGAGATTTATTATACGGCAGTAAAGGTGAATAGAGATTAACAGATAATAAAAGTTCGTAATTCTTAGTTCCTGGTTCTTACATAGATTCTTCGAATCTAAGTTAAATGGTTAAATAGAAAAATAGAGACATAGTAAAAACAAAACTACAATACCTGCATGTTTTGCATGTGAAAAATGGGGTGGCGTGGTGGGTTTTAAACAATGAGA